>JBKPQU010000049.1:0-2856 GCA_046734255.1 Actinomycetota bacterium | reverse complement strand
CCACGGCGCTGCCGCCGCGGGGTGGCTACGGGCGACCGCCCGGCTGGTCGCGCTGCCGGCCGGCCACGTCGACCACCTCGGCCCCGACTGGGTCCGGCAGCACCAGCTCGGCGGTGCGCTCGACCTCGGCACCGGCGTGCTCGACCCCGACGACCGGCCCGGCGTCGTCCTGCCTCTCTCGCCCGGCATCGCCGCGGCCGCCGGGGTGGAGCCGCAGGAGTGGTGGCCGCACCTGATCGCCCACGCCGAGCGGATGGGCCGGCTGGCCATGACCCGGCTGAGCAGGGACGCCGCGTCCGTGCTGCGCCCGGTCGGCGGATGTGACGTCCTCGCCCTGCTGTCCTCCCCTTCCCTGCGCGGCCACCTGGCCACCGGAGACGGCTCGGGGATGCGATCGGTCGCGGTCCCGATCCGCAGCCGGGGGTGGTTCGACCTGCGCCGGGTGGACCCGGCGTTCGTCGCCGCGGCCTGGACGGCCACCCCCGAGCCCGACCGCGGCGTCCCCCGGGCCCTGCTGGTCACCGCGGACGAGGTGGCGCTTGCCCGCGACGGCGGGGGCGTCGGGTCCGCGCTGGACGACGGCTAGGGCGGCGCGGCGCTAGGGAGCGAGGCCGGCGTCGAGACGGCCGACCAGGGCCTCGTCCAGCCGGGCGACACGCTCGACCACCTGCCGCGAGATCTCCTGCGCGGACAGCCCGGCCTCCTCGAGGACCTCGGGCCGCCTGCCGTGGCCGATGAAGCGCTGTGGCAGCCCGAAGCCGGACACCGGCACCGGCACCCGGGCCTCGTCCAGGGCCTGCGCGATCCGGGTGGCCACGCCACCCACCCGGCAGTTGTCCTCGACGACGACCACCAGCCGGTGCTCGCCGGCCAGCCGGGGCAGCCGCGGATCGACCGGGAGCACCCAGCGCGGGTCGACGACGCTGACCGCGATCCCGTGCGCGGCCAACCGGTTCGCCACGTCCAGGCAGAGTGGGGCCATCGCCCCGACCGCCACCACGAGGACGTCGGCATCCGGGTCGCGGCGGAGCAGGTCCATCCCGCCTGCGCGCTCCAGCGCGGGCACGTCCGCGGGCAGGGCACCTTTGGGGAAGCGCACCACGGTGGGGCCGTCGTCGATCGCGACCGCCTCGCGCAGCTCTTCGCGGAGGCTCGCGGCGTCCCGGGGCGCGGCGATCCGTACGTCCGGAACCAGCTGCAGCAGCGACAGGTCCCACATCCCGTGGTGGCTGGGCCCGTCCTCACCGGTGATCCCGGCCCGGTCGAGCACGAACGTGACCCCCGCGCGATGCAGGGCGACGTCCATCAGCACCTGGTCGAAGGCGCGGTTGAGGAACGTGGAGTAGATCGCCACCACCGGGTGGAGACCGCCGAGGGCGAGCCCGGCGGCGCTGGTCACCGCGTGCTGCTCGGCGATCCCGACGTCGAAGACCCGGTCGGGATAGGTGCGTGCGAACGGCGCCAGGCCCACCGGGATGAGCATCGCCGCGGTGACGCCGACCACGTCCGGGCGCTCCCGTCCGATCGCCACCATCTCCTCGGCGAAGGCGTTCGTCCACGAGGCCGGCGCGGTCGCGATCGGGCGCCCGGTGTCCGGGTCGATCACGCCGGTCGCGTGGAACCGGTCCGCCTCGTCGTTCTCCGCCGGGGCGTACCCGTTCCCCTTATGGGTGATCGCATGGACGATCACCGGGCCGCCGAAGGCCCGCGCCCGGCGCATCGCGTGCTCGAGGTCCTCCAGGTCATGGCCGTCCACCGGGCCGACGTACTTCAGGCCGAGGTCCTCGAACATCCCCTGCGGCGCGACGATGTCCTTGATGCCCTTCTTCATCCCGTGCAGGGTGTCGTAGGCCAGCCGCCCCGGCGCACCACCGCGCTGCAGGGCGGCGCGGCCCCACTCGAGGAACCGCTCGTACCCGCGCGTGGTGCGCAGCGTGGACAGGTGGTGGGCCAGCCCGCCGATCGTCGGGGCGTAGGAGCGGCCGTTGTCGTTGACCACGATCACCAGGTTGCGCTGGGTGCCGGCGGCGATGGTGTTCAGCGCCTCCCAGGCCATCCCGCCCGTGAGCGCGCCGTCCCCCACCACCGCGACGACGAAGCGGTCGGTCTGCCCGGACAGCTGGTGTGCCTTGGCCAGGCCGTCCGCCCAGGACAGCGCCGTCGAGGCGTGGGAGTTCTCCACGACGTCGTGCTCGGATTCGGAGCGGCTCGGGTACCCGGACAGGCCGCCGGACTGGCGCAGGCGGGTGAAGTCCTGGCGTCCGGTGAGGAGCTTGTGGACGTAGGCCTGGTGCCCGGTGTCGAAGACGATCCGGTCGCGGGGGGAGTCGAAGACGCGGTGCAGGGTGAGGGTCAGCTCGACCACGCCGAGGTTCGGGCCGAGGTGGCCCCCGGTCCGGGAGACGTGGGAGATCAGGAACTCGCGGATCTCCTTGGCCAGCGCCTGCAGCTCCGCCGTCGGCAGCCCTCGAAGGTCCTGCGGGCCGCGGATGTCCGCGAGGGCCACCATGCGTCGTCCTCCTCGGCTGGCTGACCTGGGCAAGCGCCCCGGCCTGTCCGAGTGTAGGTCGGGTTTCCGGGCGTCACCTGGCGGCCCCGGCATATCACCCAGATCGGCGTCGGGTCTACAGCCGGGGCACGTAGCGGTACCCGAGCAGGGCCTGCTCGACCAGGCCCACCGCCCGCTCGGCCGCCAGCAGCCGCACCTGCTCCGCCTCCAGCGCGGCCAGGATCTCCGCCAGCGCGGGTGGCGGCAGGACCGGGCCGAGGTCGGCGCGCGCTGTCGACAGCGCCCGCCGGCAGCCCTCGGCGGCGGCCGCGACGTGCAACACGGCCAGCCGCGCCAGCGCCTTCGGG
>JBKPQU010000048.1:0-5342 GCA_046734255.1 Actinomycetota bacterium | reverse complement strand
GGCGTACATCACCCCGGTGGCCGCCGACGTCGTCGGGGTCGCCCTGCTCGGCCCGCGGGGGACGGGGTTCGAGCGGGTGCTGCGCGGGTTCCCGCAGGTGCTCCGGCACCTGGACGGCGCCTCGCCGGTGAGCCCCGTGCGCGGGGCCGGGCCGTTGCGCCGCACCGCGGCGCGCCGGGTCCACGGCCGGGTCCTGCTGGTCGGGGACGCCTCCGGCTACGTCGACGCGCTCACCGGGGAGGGGATCTCGGTCGGGCTCGCCTGCGCCCGGGCGCTGGTGGACAGTCTGGTGGCCGGCGACCCCGCGGCGTACGAGCGGGCCTGGTGGCGGGCGACCCGGCGGTACCGGGTGCTCACCCGTTCGCTGCTGTGGGCAGCGGCCCGGCCCGGCCTGCGCCGGGCGATCGTGCCCGCGGCCCAGCGGCTGCCGATCGTGTTCTCGGCGATCGTCAACCAACTGTCCTGAGGCAGGGCTCGCATAATGGGGGGCGAGGCGTCCCCGGCGCCTCGGGGGGCTGGGTCGAGGTCCGGGGGGTTATGGAGATGTCTGGGGAAATGTCTGCTGAGATTCCGGGGACGCCGACCCGAGGCGCGGCGGTGCCGTACCGCTCGCCGTGGCGGGAGCAGGAACACGACGACCTCGCCGATCTCGCGCGCGCCTTCTTCGTCAAGGAGGTGGTCCCGGGGGAGGAGGTCTTCGCGGCGCAGGGCTACCCGGACCGCGAGCTCTACCGCCGCGCGGGTGAGCTGGGACTGCTCGGCCTGTCGATGCCCGAGGAGTACGGCGGCGGGGGCGGGACGTACGCGCACGAGGCCGTGCTGTTCGAGGAGCAGGTGCGTGCCGGGGACAACGCGCTGGGCCTGGGCGTGCACTGCGGGATCGTGCCGCACTACCTGCTCGCCTACGGCGACGCCGAGCAGAAGCGGCGCTGGCTCCCGCCGCTGTGCAGCGGGGAGCTGGTCGGGGCGATCGCGATGACCGAGCCCGGCGGAGGGTCCGACCTGCAGGCGATCCGCACCCGCGCCGTCCGGGACGGCAACGAGTACGTGGTCAGCGGGTCGAAGACGTTCATCACCAACGGTTACCACGCGGGGCTGGTGCTGCTGGCGGCGAAGACCGACACCACGCAGGCCGCGGCCGGGATCTCGCTGCTGGTCTGCGAGCTGAACGACGACGTGCCGGGGTTCCGGCGCGGGCGCGTGCTGCACAAGATCGGGCTGCAGGGCAACGACACCGCCGAGCTGTTCTTCGACGAGATGCGCGTGCCCGTGGCAAACCTGCTCGGACCGGCGAAGGGGCGCGGCTTCGTCCAGATGATGCAGCAGCTCCCGCAGGAGCGGCTCGTGATCGCCACCGGCGCGGTAGCCGCGATGGAGCACGCGGTGGCGTTGGCCACCGAGTACGCCAAGCAGCGCACGGCGTTCGGGGCGCCGCTGCTGGCGATGCAGAACACCCGGTTCGAGCTCGCCGAGTGCGCGACGCTCGCCCGGGTCGGGCGGACGTTCCTCGACGACTGCATCGCCAGGCACATGCGCGGCGAGCTCGACCCGGCGACGGCGGCGATGGCCAAGTACTGGCTCACCGATCAGCAATGTGACGTAGTCGACCGCTGCCTCCAGGTGTTCGGCGGTTACGGTTACACGACCGAGTACCCGATCGCCCGGATGTACGCAGACGCCCGGGTGCAGCGGATCTACGCGGGTACCAACGAGGTGATGAAGGAACTGGTCGCCCGGTCGCTGTGAGCGGCAGTGACACGTACGGGGCGTCCAGTGGACTCGGACGGGGAAGGACGGTGGCGGGTGAGCGAGCAGGCGTATGTCTACGACGCGATCCGGACCCCGCGCGGGCGGGGTAAGCAGGGTGGCTCGCTGTACTCGGTGAAGCCGGTCACGCTGGTCGCGGACCTGCTCCGCGAGCTGCTGGCGCGCCATCCGGGGCTGGATCCCGGCCGGATCGAGGACGTCGTGCTCGGCGTGGTCTCGCCGATCGGGGACCAGGGCTCGGTCATCTCCAGGACGGCCGCCCTGGTCGCCGGCCTGCCGGAGACCGCGGCCGGAGTGCAGCTGGACCGGTTCTGCGCCTCCGGGCTCGAGGCCGTGAACACCGCCGCGGAGAAGGTGCGTTCCGGCTGGGAGCAGCTGATCGTCGCGGGCGGGGTCGAATCCATGTCCCGGGTGCCGATGGGCTCCGACGGCGGCGCCTGGATGATGGACCCGGAGACCAGCGACGCGACGTCCTTCGTGCCCCAGGGCATCAGCGCTGACCTGATCGCCACGCTGGAGGGCTTCACCCGGGACGACGTCGACGCGTACGCGCTCGGCTCGCAGGAGCGCGCGGCCAAGGCATGGGCCGGCGGGCACTTCGCCCGGTCGGTCGTCCCCGTGCTGGACCGCAACGGGCTGCCGGTGCTGGAACGCGACGAGCACCTCCGCCCGGACACCACGCTGAGCGGCCTGGGCACGCTGCCGCCGGCCTTCGCCGGCGTCGGTGCGGCGGGCGGCTTCGACGCCGTCGCGCTGCAGAAGTACCACTGGGTCGAGCGGATCGAGCATGTGCACACCGCGGGCAACTCCTCCGGGATCGTGGACGGCGCGGCGCTCGTGCTGATCGGCTCCGAGCAGGTCGGGCGCGAGCTCGGGCTGCAGCCGCGGGCCCGGATCGTGGCCGCGGCGGTCACCGGCACCGATCCGACGATCATGCTGACCGGCCCGGTGCCGGCCACCCGCAAGGCGCTGGCCACCGCCGGCCTGTCGATCAGCGACATCGACCTGTTCGAGATCAACGAGGCCTTCGCCGCCGTGGTGCTGAAGTACCTGCGGGATCTCGACCTGGACCCCGAGCGGGTCAACGTCAACGGGGGCTCGATCGCGCTCGGCCATCCGCTCGGCGCCACGGGCGCGATGCTCCTCGGCACGGTGGTGGACGAGTTGGAGCGCAGGGACGCCCGCCGCGGGCTGGTCACCCTGTGCATCGGCGGGGGTATGGGGGTCGCGACGATCGTGGAGCGAGTGTGAGCACGGAGGCCGTGCGTTACGAGGTCGAGCCGGACGGTGTCGCCGTCCTGACGCTGGACGACCCCGACCAGTCGGCGAACACCATGAACGCCGCGTACGTCGCCGCGATGGGGGCTGCGGTGGACCGGCTGGAGGCCGAGCGCGACCGGATCACCGGTGTCGTCGTCACCTCGGCCAAGCCGACGTTCTTCGCCGGCGGCGACCTGAAGCTGATGGTTCAGGCGCGGCCGGAGGACGCCGCGCGGCTGACGGAGATGCTCGGCACGATCAAGTCCCAGCTGCGCCGCCTCGAGCGGCTCGGCCGGCCGGTCGTGGCGGCGATCAACGGCTCGGCGCTGGGCGGCGGCCTGGAGATCGCGCTGGCCTGCCACCACCGGATCGTGCTCGACGGCCCGGCAACGCGAATCGGCTTCCCCGAGGTGACGCTCGGCCTGCTGCCCGGCGCCGGCGGCGTCACGCGAACGGTGCGGATGCGCGGGATCGCCGACGCGCTGATGAGCGTGCTGCTGGAGGGCCGCCAGTTCCGCCCCGCCGACGCGGCGACGGCGGGGCTGGTCGACGAGATCGTCGCCACGCCGGAGGAGCTCGCCGCCCGCGCCCGGGCCTGGATCGCCGAGCACCCCGACGCCGCCCAGCCCTGGGACGTCAAGGGGTTCAAGATCCCGGGTGGGACGCCGTCCACGCCGTCGCTGGCCGCCAACCTGCCCGCGTTCCCCGCGCTGCTCCGGCAGCGGCTGAAGGGCGCGCCGATGCCCGCGCCCCACGCCATCCTGGCTGCGGCGGTGGAGGGCGCGCAGGTCGACATCGACACCGCGTTCGTGATCGAGACCCGGTACCTCGTCGAGCTGCTGTGCGGCCAGGTGTCCAAGAACATGATCAACGCGTTCTTCTTCGACCGGAACGAGGTCACCTCCGGTGCGGCCCGGCCCGCGGGTGAGCCCGCCTGGACCGCCCGGCGGCTCGGTGTGGTCGGCGCCGGGATGATGGGCGCGGGAATCGCCTACCAGGCGGCCAGATCCGGGCTCGACGTCGTGCTGGTCGATCTGTCCCTCGATGACGCCGTCAAGGGCAAGGGGTACGCCGAGCGGCTTCTGGCCACCGCGGTCTCCCGCGGCAGGCTCGGCCGCGACGAGGCGGACGCCGTCCTGGATCGGATCACGCCCAGCGCGGACGCCGCCGACCTCGCCGGCTGCGATGCGGTGATCGAGGCGGTGTTCGAGAACCCCGCCGTGAAGGCGGAGACGTTCGGCCGCATCCAGGACGTCGTGGCCGGCGGCACGCTGCTGGCCAGCAACACCTCCACGCTGCCGATCAGCGAGCTGGCCTCGGCCGTGCGCCGGCCTGAGGACTTCATCGGCATGCACTTCTTCTCCCCGGTGGACAAGATGCCGCTGCTGGAGATCGTGGTCGGCCGGCAGAGCAGCTCGTCGAGCATCGCCCGGGCCTTCGACCTCGGTCGCGCCCTCGGCAAGATCCCGATCGTGGTCAACGACAGCCGCGGCTTCTTCACCAGCCGGGTGATCGGGTACTTCATGGACGAGGCGATCGGCATGCTCGCCGAGGGGGTGCCCGCGGCGTCCATCGAGCAGGCCGCGCTGCAGGCGGGCTACCCGACCGGCCCGCTGGCGCTCGCCGACGAGGTCAGCCTGAGCCTGATCCGGCGGATCCGCTCGGAGTTCGACGCCGCCGCCGCGGCGGCCGGGACGCCGGGCGGGGCGCGGCCCGGGGACCTGCTGGTCGAGCGGATGGTGACCGAGCTCGACCGCCCGGGACGGGCCGCACGGCGGGGCTTCTACGACTACGCGCCGGACGGCGCCCGCCTGGGCCTGTGGCCGGGGCTGGCCGAGTACAGCGCCGGCCGCCCGCGCAGCGCCGACCAGCGCGACGACCAGCCGCTCCCGTTCGTCGACCTGCAGGAGCGGATGCTGTTCGCCGAGGCCCTGGACGCCCTGCGCTGCCAGAAGGAGGGCGTGCTGCGCTCCGCGGCGGAGGCCAACTTCGGGTCGATCATCGGGATCGGGTTCCCCCCGTGGACCGGCGGGGTACTGCGCTACGTCGAGCAGTATCCGGGCGGCGCGGCCGGGTTCGCCAACCGGGCACGGGAACTTGCCTCCAGGTACGGGCCGCGGTTCACCCCGCCCGCCGACCTCGTCGCGTGAGCCTCTCCGGGGGCCCGCTGGACGGGCTCCGGGTGGTCGAGCTGGCCGGGCTCGCGCCGTCCCCCTTCGGCTGCATGATGCTGGCCGACCTCGGCGCGGACGTGCTGCGGGTGGATCGCCCGACCCATCGCCGCGGCCAGGGCCGGGTCGAGGCGCCCCCGGGCG
>JBKPQU010000047.1:0-11628 GCA_046734255.1 Actinomycetota bacterium | reverse complement strand
ATCGAGGTGCCGGACAGCGTGGCGAGGGCACGCCGTCTGGTCGACGCCGGTGCCGAGGAGGTCGCCGCGCCCGTCTCGACGCCCTGGGGTGACCGGAACGCCCGTGTGCGGGCGCCGGACGGGATGCAGCTGACGCTGTTCACTCCGGTCGAGGCGGGAGGCACGCCCTAGCCCTGCCTGGCCGCCGGGGAGGTGGGCCACTCCTCGGCCAGCATGGCGTAGACGATCTCGTCGGACCATTCGCCCTTGAACATCTCGTTGCGGACGAAGTAGGCCTCCTGCCGCATGCCCAACCGGGCCGCGAGTCGCGCAGAGGGATCGTTGCGGGCATCGAGGCGGGCGACGACCCGGTGCAGTCCGAGGTGGTCGAAGGCCAGGGCGAGCATCGCCGCGCAGGCCTCGGTGGCGTACCCCTTCCCGCCGGCGACGGGATGGAAGACGTAGCCGAGCTCGCCGGCGCCGTGCTCGCTGCTGAGGAAGAAGAGGATGACGTCGCCGATCAGCCGGTGGGTCTCGTTCAGCTCCACGCCCAGGGTCAGCCCCTGCCCCTCCGCGTCGATCTCGGCACGGGACAGGTCGCCCCGCAGGAGCTCCAGCGCCCGCTCGCGCGTCATCGGCTCGAACGGCAGGTAGCGGCAGACATCCGCGCGGCTGCGGTAGGCCAGCAGCTCATCGGCATCCGCGAGCGTCAGCGGGCGGAGTCTCAGTCGGGCGGTGGCGACGGGGTAGTCCGGGTGCAGGGATCTCACTCGATGTCGTACGCCGCCTGGGCGTCCTCCACGTGCACGCCCCGACCCTATTCGACGCGGTCGGCCGCGCGTTCAGCCGCGGGCGGGGAGAGAGCGAGCCTCGTAGGCGTAGAAGGATCTCTCCGGGTCGAGTCCCCAGGCCCGGATGCGCCGCGGATGGATGCGGATCAGTTCGGGGCTGAACCCGGGCATCAGCGGGGTCTGATCGGTCAGCGCCTCCGCGTCCCCCCGGATCTCCATGCCCCGCACGCGCCAGGGGTTGACCGACACGATGTCGTCCACCACGAACGACACCTGGGGTCGAGCAAGGACGTTGGCGAACTTGCGGCTGGCGCCCAGGGCGCCGCCGCCGATCTCGATCGTGCCCCGCTCGGCATCCACCCGGAAGCCGACCGGGTTGTTCTGCGGGTAGCCGTCGGGGGCCAGCGTCGCCAGCCGTCCCAGTCGCTGGGTGGCCAGATAGGCGAGCTCGGCCTCGGTGAACGTCGTCATGCCTGGATCGTTCCTCCTCAACTGGGCTTCAGGTCAAGTTGGGGACGTTCGCCTCTGGCCGATCCCGCAGGCCGGCGCTGTGATCGAAAGAGACGGGGATTCCCGAAAGGAGGCCGCCATGGGTGTGATGTGGCAGATCCTGTGGCTGGCATGCGGGGTAGCGACGATCGTCGCCGCCGTGCTGGCGAACCGGAGCAGGCGAGCGAGGCTGATCGGACGCGCGGCGGTGGGCGTGCTGTTCATCGTCGGCGGGGCGCTCCTGCACGTCGTCAACCTGGCGACTGGCGTGGATTACGCCGGCTTCGCCGACCCGGCCCACTTCGCGTGGGTGACGGACGCATGGCGCGCCGTCGTCGGTCCGAACCAGGTCCTGTTCATCGGCCTGCTGGTGGTCTTCGA
Source organism: Actinomycetota bacterium (assembly GCA_046734255.1). Lineage (GTDB taxonomy): Bacteria > Actinomycetota > Actinomycetes > Actinomycetales > Kineosporiaceae > JBKPQU01. The sequence goes on along the minus strand of JBKPQU010000047.1, from coordinate 9,988 downwards.
GGCGACCGTGGGGATGCTGACGATCAGTGGCGGCCGGAGGACTCAGCTGGGCCTGATCGGCGTGATCGCGTTCTACTGCGCCCTGTGGCTGTTCGGCTGGATCGAGACCGTGTGGTGCGTCGTCATGCTCCCGTTCACGGTGCTGTTGCTGCGAGCGGAGCGGCGGAATGCCGCAGCTCCTGCCCCCGTCGATGACGTCGAGCAGAAGCAGCCGGCGGACATCGGCACGTAGGCCCGGCCTCCGCGGTCAGTCGTCCAGGATCTCGAACACGCGGACACGGTCGGAGGCGTGGGCGAACTGATCCGGGTCGGCACCGTCCACCAGGCCGAGCCGGACGAAGAACGGCACGCCGTGCGGCACCCGCTCGGGGAACGCGCGAACGACGTCGCGGCGGGCGGCCTGGTCGGTCACCTCGGTCAGCCGCACCGGGCGGGAGTGCCGGCCGCGGGTCAGGGTGCCGTGGCCTGCCGCTGCCACGTTGCGGGCCCAGTCACCCTCCGGAAGTCCGGCGATCACGTACTCCCGGCCGGCCACCGCGAACGGCGACACCGGCGTGGCCTGCGGGCGGCCCGTTCTGCGGCCCGGCACCTCCAGCACCTGGATCGTGCCCAGCGGTGCCCCGATCCGGTTGGCGACCTTGACCGCCCGGTTGGCGTAGGGGAGCCAGCGGGGGAGGGAGCCCATCACGTCCTCCAAGTACTACGATGGTCGAAGTAACGACCTCCACGCTAGACTACTTCGAGTGTCGAAGCAAATGGACCGCGGGCAGCTGATGGACGACGTCGCCGTGGCCGCCGCGGACTTCGGCGCCGCCGCGGATGCAGTCGACCAGGCGGTGGCGGCAACCCTGGGCATCAACCAGACCGACCTGCGCATCCTGGGCGCCGTCCACCAGGCCGGCCGCCTCACCGCCGGGGACGCCGCCTCCGCCGCTGCGCTCAGCCTGTCCGCCACCACCACCGCGATCCAGCGACTGGTCGGCGCCGGGCTGCTGTTCCGCGAGGCCGACTCCGCCGACCACCGCCGAGTCGCGCTCACCGTCACCGCGCACGCCGCCCGGCGGATCGAGGACAGCTACGGCCCGATCGGCCGGGAGGGCCGGACACAGCTCGACCGGTGGTCGGACGCCGAGCTGAGCGTCATCCGCCGGTTCCTGCAGGAGGGGGTCGCCTTCCAGCACCGGCACGCCGAACGGATCCGCCAGGCACCTGACCCCCCGCGAAAGCGGTCCGCTGCCCGGCGGAACTGACCGCGCCGGCGGTAGGGTCTCGGATGCATGTCGACGTGAACGGGACCCGCCTGTGGTTCGACGTCGACGGATCGGCGCTGGTGCCGGACGGCGCGCAAATGCGCGAGCGACCGACGGTCGTCCTCGTGCACGGCGGACCCGGCGGCTACGACCACTCGTACCTGAAGCCGTACTTCGCCCGCCTGGCCGACCATGCTCAGGTGATCTACCTCGACCTGCGCGACCACGGGCGTTCGGCGCGGCACGATCCCGCGGACTGGACGTTCGAGGTGTGCGCCGACGATCTTCATGGCTTTTGCGACGTCCTCGGGATAGCCCGGCCGATCGTCCTGGGTCACTCCATGGGCGGCTTCGTCGCGATGCTGTACGGGGCGCGGCATCCCGGCCATGCAGCGGGCCTGATCCTGCAATCCACGATGGCGCGATTTGATCTTGGGCGACTGGTCGGGGGCTTTCGCGGCGTGGCCGGCGATGCGGTGGCGGGGCTCGCCGAGCGAGAGTACGGGGGTGAGCCGGTGACCGACGAGGAGTGGGCGACGGTGTTCGCCGCCTTCGGCCCGAACGTTCCGAGCGAGCAGGAGCTGGCCCGCAGGATCCGTAACCCCGAGCTCGGGGCAGCCGCCGAGGAGCCGTTTCGCCGGTTCGACGTGGTCGAGGACCTGGCCAGGATCGCCTCCCCGACGCTGGTCTGTGTCGGAGGGCTCGATCCGGTGACTCCACCCTCGGCCGCGCAGGAGATCATGGAGGCGCTGCCACCGGAGATCGGCAGGCTCGAGGTGATCGACGGAGCGGGTCACTTCCCCTGGCTGGACCGGCCGGATCGTTATTGGCCACTCGTGACGGCGTTCCTCGCCGAGGCCACCCAGCAGGAGGACGGGCGCCCACCTGCCACGCCATGATGGGTCCGTGGGTGAGCGCAATGTCCTCGGGACAGACCTGGAGCCGTGCGGCACCGACCCGATGACCGGGTTCTTCCGTGACGGCTGGTGCAGGACCGGCCCGGAGGACCTCGGCAGTCACACGATCTGCGCGGTCGTCACGGCCGAGTTCCTCGAACACCAGCGCAGCATCGGCAACGACCTGTCCACGCCTCGGCCGCAGTACCGCTTCCCGGGACTGGTGCCCGGGGATCGCTGGTGCGTCACCGCACTGAACTGGGCCCGGGCCTACGAGGACGGCGTCGCCGCTCCGGTCGTGCTGGCCTGCACCAACGAGGCGGTGCTGCGCATCGTGCCGATGGCCGCGCTGCGGGAGCACGCCGTGGATGTTCCGGACGATCCGAGCGCCCTGCAGACCTGACCCGTTCCGCTGTCCGGAGCTGTCCATGATCGGCGCCTACCCGCTGCCCGCGCGCGGCCGGCCACGCTGAGGGAGCGGCGCGGCGTGTTTGGGCATCCGCCCGGCCTCGGTCAGCGCCCTGCGCAGCAGCATCTCCACGTGAGCGTTGAGGCTGCGGAACTCGTCGCTGGCCCAGCGGGCGAGCGCGTCGTGTACCGCAGGATCGAGCCGGAGCAGGACCTGCCGACGTTCGCTCACGTATACAGCGAACCCGTGTTCACGACCGGCGAGGGCGGCTGATCCCCGCAGAGCACGACCATCAGGTTGCTGACCATGGCGGCGGTGCGCTCCTCGTCGAGGGTGACCACGCCGTTCTCGTTTAGGCGGTTGAGCGCCATCTCCACCATGCCGACGGCGCCCTCGACGATCCGGGACCGGGCGGCGACGACGGCGTTGGCCTGCTGGCGGCGCAGCATCGCCTGCGCGATCTCCTGCGCGTAGGCGAGGTGGGAGATCCGGACCTCGAGCACGTCGACCCCGGCGATGGACACGCGCTCGGCCACCTCGCGGGCCAGTTCGGCGGCGACGACGTCGGTGGAGCCGCGCAGGGACGTCCCGTCGCCGGTCGTGTCGTCGTAGGGGTGGGTGGTCGCGACGTGCCGCAGCGCGGCCTCGGCCTGCACCGAGACGAAGTCCAGGTAGCTGTCCACCGCGAACGTCGACTTCGCGGTGTCCGAGACCTGCCACACGACGATCGCGGCGATCTCCACCGGGTTGCCGTCGGCGTCGTTCACCTTCAGGTGGTTGGTCTCGAAGTTGCGGACCCGGATGCTCACCTTGCGGCGCACCGTGAGCGGCAGCACCCACCAGAAGCCGGCGCGGCGCACGGTCCCGATGTACCGCCCAAAGAACTGGATCACTGACGTGTTCCCCGGCGTCACGATCACCAGCGAGGATGCGATCAGGACGAGGATGACGACCGGCAGCCATAGCAGCCCGCTGTTGTGCTGCACGGCGTACCAGATCCACCAGATGCACCCGGCGCCCACGAGCACGCCCAGCCACCCGCTGATCGCGAGGGCCTTGTGCTCGCTGATGTCGACCTGGCCCAGGTGCCCACCCGGTCCCGTGGTGGCCGGTGACTCGACCATGGTCATGATGACTCCCTCCAGAAAAGTGCTATCACATAGATATCACTTTACGCCGCGGCCCGGAAGCCCCCACAACCGGGGTCAGGGCTGCCTTGCTGTGCGGCGTTGTGCCCACCCCCGATGAGCACGGTGTGACACCGTGCCCTTCTGGTGCGCACGGTGTGACACCGTGCGCACGCAGGAGCGGGGGCGAGCGGCTGGGAGGTGTATGCCTGCGCGTGTGCATCCGGGTGTCGTCGACGAGCTTCGCCGCTCGGTGGGAACGGCGCCTCGGAAGTGGCTGGTACTTGTCACAGGGCTGTTGGGAGGCGTGTCGGCGGTGGCGATCACTGCGGCTGTGCCGCCTCCGGACCGGACGATCGCCACGGTCGCGGCTCCCGTGCAGAGCCTGATGTCGATCACCGTCCCGTTTCTCGGGATCCTCCTGACCTCGGAACTCCATCGCGAGGATCCCCGCGGCAGGATCGTCCCCAAGCTGGTGGCCGCGACGTGCCTGGCGGTCGCCTTCGCGCTGTTGGGCACCCTCGTCTCCGCAATCGCGATCACGCTCGCTCCCGCCGGTGCCGGCCAGGGCCGGTGGGATCACGTCGGCGCCATTGCCGTGGGCGGCGTTCTGGTTCAGGTGACCGCCCAGTTCGTCGGCACCGGACTGGGCATGCTGGTGCGGTCGCCCCTCGTCGCGATCATCGCAAGCGTCGCGCTGCCGCTCGGTCTGTGGCTGATCCTCAGCGCCGCGGACCGTTCAGGTCGGGCGCAGGCCTGGCTCACTCCGTATGCCTCCGCGCGAAACCTGCTCGCCGGTGAGATGAATGCCGAGAGTTGGGCCCGGTCGACCGTCGTCGTCCTGATCTGGGTGGTGGGCCTGAACACCGCGGGAGCGATCCGGGTCATGCGCCGTCGCAACTGAAGCGAAGAGGTCCCAGCCACGCTTGCTCACCGGCCGCTGCAATGCTCACTGAGCGCCGTTCTGGACGGCGCGTCGGGCGGCCGTAGCGGCTTTCGGAGAGCATTCCGGCGTCCAGCGAGCAAGCGGGCCAGCGCGCGGAATCGCACCTGGGGGCCAGGACTACGCGAGGCGGGCGCGCAACTCGGCGGTGATCGCGGGCACGATCTCGTGGAGGTCGCCGATCACGGCGTAGTGCGCCTTGGTGACCATCGGCGCCTCTGGGTCGGTGTTGATCGCGATGATGGTCTTCGCCGAGGAGCAGCCGGCCCAGTGCTGGATGGCGCCGCTGATCCCGCAGGCGAGGTAGACGTCGGGGGTGATGCGGCTGCCGGTCTGCCCGACCTGCTCGTGGTGCGGCCGCCAGCCCAGGCTGGTGACCACCCGGGAGACGCCGAGCGCGCCGCCGAGCAGGTCGACCAGCTCCAGCAGGTCGCCGAACTGCTCCGATCCTCCGACACCGCGGCCGCCACCGACCACGACCCGGGCGGTGGCCAGGTCGGACGCGTCGGCCGCCACCGGTTCGGTGCGGACGACCTGGGCGAGCAGGTCCGCCTCGGTCAGCGCCGGCGCGAAGGGCCGGACCTGCGGGCTGGTCCCCTGCGAGCGGGGGGACTCCCGGTCGCCCGCGGCCGGCTCGGCGTCCACCGCGTGCCCGGCCATCGTGAACAGCGCCGGGGCACCGGACGCGCCGCGCAGCAGCATCTCCTCCAGCGCCGCGCCGCCCATCACCTGTCGGTGCACGCTGAGCTCGCCGTCGGCGCCGGGCTCGGCCCGGACGACATTGGCCGCCATCGGCCGGCCCATCCGGGCCGCGACGTGCGCCATGATCTCGTTGCCCCGCGGGCTGGCCGCGGCCATCACGGCCACCGCGGACTCGGTTCGCGCCGCCTGGACGAGGCATGCCGCCCACGCCGCCGCGGAGTAGCGGTCGAGCCGCGGCTCCTCCGCCTGGTGCACCTCGGCGACTCCGTGCGCGGCGAGGTCGTCCAGCGACACGGGCGGGCCGACGCAGAGCGCGTGCACGGGCACGCCAAGCGGCTCGGCCAGCCGGCGGGCGAACGTCAACGCCTCCAGCGACAGCACCGAGGTCTCGGCCCCCGCCGGCTCCACCAGTACCAGGATCATTGGGCCACCACCCCGACCCGAACGAGCAGATCTACCACGGCCTTGGCCGCCTCCGGTCCCGTGCCGAGGATCTCCACCGAGCTCGGCTGCTCCGGCGGCAGGGCCAGCCGGACCCGTCCGGTGCCGGACGGCGTGCCAGGGGGCGCGACCACCTCCACCGGTGCCCGCTTCGCCTTCAGCCGTCCCGGGATCGAGGGATACCTCGGGGTGATCCCGCCCTCCTTGACGGTGAGGACGGCGGGCAGCTCCAGCTCGAAGATCTCCGTACCGTCAGGGCCGTCGCCGGTGGCGACCACGCGGTCGCCGTCCAGGTGGAAGGCCCGCACGCCGGTCACCACCGGCAGGCCGAGCTCGTAGGCCACCCGGATGCCCACCTGGAAGTCGCCGGTGTCGGCGGCGTCGTTGCCGAACAGCAGCAGGTCGAACCCCTCACCGGCGGCGGCGCGGGTCCGGGCGACGTCGGCGATCGCGGCGGCGACATCCGACGGACCGAACGCCTCGCTGTCCGCCTCGACGTGGACCGCGCTGCCGACACCGATCGCCAGCGCCTCGCGCAGCTGCTCGATCGCGTCCTCGGGCCCCAGGGTGAGGACGGTCGCGGCGCCGCCGTGGGTCTCCACGACCTGAACGGCCGCCTCCACCGCGCACTCCTCGTGCGGGCTGACGGTGTGGCCGACGTGCCGGGTGTCCACCGACTGCTCGTCCGGCGTGAGCAGGATCTGCCCGGCCGAACCCGGCACCCGCTTGATGCAGACCAGAACGTTCGGCATCGCGCTCAGCCCCGGATCCGCTCGTTCTTCGGGTCGAACAGCGGCGTGCTGCCTGCGACGGCGACCCGCACCGGGTACCGCTCCCCGAGGTACTCCACCGCCAGCTCGCTGCCCTCGACCGCGAGCTGCGGCGGCAGGTAGCTCATCAGCACGTGCTTGCCGAGGCTCGGCGCGGATCCGGCGCTGGTCACGTACGACCGCCGCCCCTTCGCGTCGGTGATCGGCCCGCCGTCCGGGGTGAGGATCGGTTCGTTGCCGAGCATGTACCGCTTGACCCCGACCGACGACGTGTGGTCCTCGACGGTCAGCGAGCAGAGGACCGCGGCCGGCTCCTCGGCGCGCTGGTGCAGGTACGCCTTGCGCCCGATGAAGTCGGCGTCCTTGACGGTCGGGCGCTGCATCCCGGCCTCGACGATCGTGTGCTCGGTGTCCAGCTCCGCGCCGTGCGCGCGGTAGCCCTTCTCCAGCCGGCCGGTGGTGCCGTACACGCCGATCCCCACCGGGACGGCGCCGTGCGGCTTCCCCGCCTCCAGCACGAGCTGCCACAGCCTGGCCCCGCACTCCATCGGGGTGTAGAGCTCCCAGCCCAGCTCGCCGACGTAGGAGATCCGCGAGGCGAGGACGCCGAGCGTGCCGACCTCGATCGTCCGGCACGTGCCGAAGCCGAAGCCCTCGTGCGAGATGTCGTCGCCGGTGAGCGAGCCCAGCACGTCCCGGGCCTGCGGCCCCCACAGGCCGACCGTGGTGAACGCGGAGGTCTGGTCGACGACCTGCGCGTCCGCGCCGTCCGGCAGGTTGTCGGCGAACCACTTGCGGTCGATGTTGCCCGAGACGCCGCCGGTGACCACCCGGTAGTGGTCGTCGGCCAGTCGCATGATCGTGAGGTCGGCGCGGAAGCCGCCGGCCTCGTTGAGGATCGGTGTGTAGACGACCCGGCCCAGTCGCACGTCCACGTTCTGCACCGCGATCCGTTGCAGGGCTTCGCATGCCTGCGCACCGACCACGTCGAAGATGGCGAACGCCGAGAGGTCGACGACGCCGGCCCGCTCGCGCATCGCCAGATGCTCGGCATTGATGATCGGCGACCACCAGCGCGAGTCCCACTCGGCCGCGCGGGGCATCACCGCGTCGCCGTAGTCGGCGAGCAGGCCCACGTTGGACTCGTACCACATCGGGCGTTCCCAGCCCGCGGTCTCGAAGAAGACGGCGTCCAGCTCGGTCTCGCTGCTGTTCATCGGCGACAGCCGCACGTTGCGGTTGCTGGCCCACTGCTCGCCCGGGTGCACGATGCCGTAGGTCTTGTTGAACGACTCCGACGTGCGGGCGCGCACGTGGGTGCGGGTGCGCTGGTGCGGGTAGAACCGGGCGATGTCGGAGTGGTGCGGGTCGATCTCCGGGCAGCCGTCGACCATCCACTCGGCCACCGTGCGCCCGACGCCCGGCCCTTCCTTCACCCACACGGCAGCCGCCGACCACAGGCCCTTCACCTGAGGCGACTCCCCGAGCACCGGGTATCCGTCGGGGGTCAGGGAGAGCAGCCCGTTGATCGCGTACCGGATGCCGACCGCCGGGTTGCCGAGGACGTCCGGCATCAGCTCCAGCGCCTGCTCCAACTGCGGGTCGAAGTCCTCGGAGGTGAACGGCATCTCGGTGGGCGACAGCGTGGCCTGCTCGATCGAGGGGATGTCGTGCGGGTCGACCAGGATCGGCCGGTGCGCGTAGGAACCGACCTCCATGTCGCCGCCGTGCTGCCGCTCGTAGCAGAAGGTGTCCATGTCGCGGACGATCGGGAAGCTGATCTCCCCGACGGTGTCGGCGAACTGCGGCACGGGACCGACGCTGATCATCTGGTGCACGGCCGGGGTGAGCGGGATCGCGGCGCCGGCCATCCGGGCCAGCTTGGGACTCCACACACCGCAGGCGATCGCCAGGATGTCGGTCTCGATGTCCCCGGCGGTGGTCCGCACGCGGGCGATCCGGCCGCGCTCGACGTCGATGCCGAGCACCTCGACGTTCGCGGCGACGGTGAGCGCCCCGGTCTGCTGCGCGCGCTCGCGCATGATCGTGCCCGCCCGGACCGACTCGACCACGCCCACGGTCGGCGTCCAGAACGCGCCGACGATCACCGAGGGGTCGAGGAACGGGAGCCGGTCGTGCACGAAGGCGGGGTCCACCAACTCGGCGTCGATGCCCCAGGCACCGGCCGAGGTGATCCGGCGGGTGAGTTCCTGCATCCGCTCCTCGGTCCGCGCCACCTCGAACCCGCCGGACTCGGTGAACACGCCGAGTTCCTTGTACTGGCGCATGCTGTCCAGCGTCAGGTCGGTCATCTCCCGCGAGTGGTCGACCGGGAAGATGAAGTTCGAGGCGTGCCCGGTCGAGCCGCCGGGGTTGGGCAGCGGTCCCTTGTCGATCTGCACCAGGTCCCGCCAGCCCAGCCGGGCGAGGTGGTAGGCGAGGCTGTTGCCGACGATGCCGGCCCCCACGATGACGACGCGAGCCCGGGCCGGGAGTGCACTCATGGTCAGGACGCCTTCCTTCCCCTGGATGAGGCATCAGCTGTTGCGCAATACGCTTCTAGACCTCGCAATAAGAAACAACATGAGGATGCTGGCTCGGGGGAGCGCAGTCAAGCCGGTGCCAGTCTGGCGAGCTTGACGCCTGCGGTGCATCGGTTCCGGTGACAGGATCGTCCCGTGGCGGAGGACGTCGGCGACCGCGCCGTTTCGCCTGGGCCCGAACGGGACGGCGCGCCCGCGAACGGCGGCAAGGCCGACGCCGACGGCGCTGCCGTGACCGAGCCGGGAGCCCGCGGCGAGGCCGACCGTGGGGGCGCGGCCATGACCGAGCCGCAACCCCGGGACGCTGCGGCCGGGAGGCCCGTCGCCGAGCTGCCGGACACCGGCGTACCGGCCTGGGCGACCCGGGGGCTGATCGTGCTGACCCTCCTCATCGCCCTGATCGTCGTCGGTCTTGCGCTGGCCGCCTTCCTGCCGCGGTGGTGGGGGCATCGGATCGGCCGGATCGCCGACGGCAGCCTCACTGCCGGCATAGCCGCGGGACTGACCTGCGGCCTGGTGTTCACCGCTGTCGCGCTGGCCGCCCTCCGCGAGACGGTCCGGCGCGGCCGGAGCTGGCGGGCGCGCTGGTGGTTCTTCGCCCTGGCCGTGCTCGTCGCCGTGCCCAACCTGATCACGCTGGGGATCGTGATCGGCTCCGGCGACGCGGCCCACGCGGGGGAGCAGGCGCTGGACGTCGACGGGCCGGGCTTCCGTGGCGCGACACTGATCGGCTGCATCCTCGGCGCGATCGTGATGGGCCTGCTCTGGTTCCTGCTGGCCGACCGGCGCCACCAGCAGACGGAGATCGCCCGCCTGCGCGCGGAACTGGCCCTGGCCAGACGCGACGCCGCCGCCGGGGACGGCGGGCCGCCACAGCCCCCGCGGACGGGGCCGGGTGACGCGGGGG
>JBKPQU010000046.1:0-11728 GCA_046734255.1 Actinomycetota bacterium | reverse complement strand
AGCACCTCGCCGCCGTCGCCGTCGAACTCAACGGCCGACCCCGCCAAACCCTGAACTGGCGCACCCCCGCCGAAGCCCTCAACGCCCTACTGTCAAACCCGTTCAACCCACCACGTGTTGCAACGACCGTCTGACCCCGGGCGCTGACAAGCCGGGCAACGTCGTAATCGCGGAGCTGCCCGGGGAACGTCGCATCCGGTGCCGTACTGAACCCCGCTCAACTCGCGGAGGCCAGCAGCTGCTGGCGCCAGTGCTCGGTCTCGGCAACCTGGTTGAAGGTGAAGACGTGCAGGCCGGCCAGGCCGTACTCCGGCGCGCCGACCTCACGGGCGACCCGGGCCACGAGGCGTTCGGGTGCATACCCTGGGGCGGCCAGGCGCGCGAACCACGACGCGTGCTGGGTGAGGAATCGCGTGGACTGCCCCACGCCCACCTTGGTGGCCATCGAGAGCAGCTTGGTCCGGTCGACGGGCCCGGCCAGGCCGAGGAGGATCGGCAGCACGACGCCGCGACGCCGAACGCGCTTCACCCAGTTGGCGATCGTCGCCGCGTCGAAGCACAGGTTGCTGACGATGTAGGTCGCGTGGGAGCGCTTGTCCCACATCGCCTGCACCGTGACGTCGTCGTCGATCGCGGGATGGCTCTCCGGGTAACCGGTGATCCCCACCTTGGGGAACGGGCTGCCGAGCGCGGTCAGGTCCGCCAGGGCGGGCAGCGCCGCGTGGTACTCGCCGGCCGGCGGATCGGCGTCGCCGGCCGGCATGAACACGTCGTCCACGCCGGCCGCGCGCAGCCGCTGCACCAGGTCGGCGAGATGGGCCCTGTCCCGCAGCAGGCGCGCGGACAGGTGCGGCACGACGTGGTACCCGTGACCCGCCAGCCGCTCAGCCAGCTCCACCGTGGCCTCGATCCCCTTGGTCGGGGAGGCGGTCACGGTCACGCCGATGTCCCGCGGGACGACCGCGAGGATGCTCTCCTCGATGGACTTGGTCGGGATCACCTCGTAGCGGGCACTGCGCAGCAGGCCGATCAGGGCGGCCGGACGACGACCGAGCGCGGCCCTCGCCATCAGCCCTCCTGCCCGCCCGGTGACGCGGGCGCGCGGTGCCGGTAGAACGGCTCCGGCTGCGGCGGCAGCGGCGCGGTACCGAGGACGGCGTCGGCCGCCTTCTCCGCGAGCATCATCACCGGAGCGTAGATGTTGCCGTTGGTCACGTACGGCATCACCGAGGCGTCGACCACGCGCACGCCCTCCAGGCCGTGCACCCGCAGCGTCAGCGGGTCGGTGACCGACATGTCGTCGACGCCCATCCGGGTGGTGCAGGAGGGGTGCAGCGCGGTCTCTCCCTCGTCGGCGACCCACTCGAGGATCTGCTCGTCGGTCTCCACCTTCGGGCCGGGTGAGACCTCGCCGGCGTCGAACGGCGCGAGCGCCGGCTGTCCGAGGATGTGCCGGGTGACCCGGATCGCCTCCACCCACTCGCGGCGGTCCTGCGCGGTGGACAGGTAGTTGAACCGCATCGCCGGGTGCTGCCACGGGTCGGCGCTCTTGATCCGCAGCGATCCCCGGGCGTCGGAGTACATCGGGCCGACGTGCACCTGGTAGCCGTGGCCGCCGACCGGCGCCGAGCCGTCGTAGCGCACCGCGATCGGCAGGAAGTGGAACATCAGGTTCGGGTAAGCGACGTCGGAGTTGCTGCGGGCGAACCCGCCGCCCTCGAAGTGGTTCGTGGCCCCGGGGCCGGTTCTGCCGAAGAGCCACTGGGCACCGATCCACGGGCGGTGCCGCCACTTCAGGTAGGGCTGCATCGACACCGGCTGGAGGCTGCCGTGCTGGACGTAGACCTCGAGGTGGTCCTGCAGGTGCTCGCCCACGCCCGGCAGGTGGTGGACCACGTCCACACCTGCGGACCGCAGGTGATCCGCGTCGCCGACGCCGGACAGCTGCAGCAGCTGCGGCGAGTTGATCGCTCCGCCGCAGAGGATCACCTCATCGGCCTCGATCCGCTCGACCGCGTGCGAGCGGCCGGGACCGCCGGTCAACGCGCCCCGGCTGACCTCGACTCCCACGACCCGGGTGCCGGAGAACAGCAGCCGGGTGACGAACGCCCGGGTGCGGACCTCGAGGTTGGGCCGGGAGGTGACCGGGTGCAGGTAGGCGCGGGCCGCGGACAGCCGCCGGCCGCGGTGCACGTTGCGGTCGAAGGCGGCGAACCCCTCCTGCCGGTACCCGTTGACGTCTTCGGTCAGCGAGTACCCCGCCTGCTGCACGGCCTCGAAGAACGCGCCGAACAGCGGGTTGGTCGCCGGACCTCGCTCGAGCACCAGCGGCCCGGCGTGGCCCCGCCACGGGTCGTCCCGGGCGGCCGCGAGGCAGTTCTCCATCCGCTTGAAGTACGGCAGGCAGTGCGCGTAGTCCCAGGTCTCCATGCCGGGATCGGCCGCCCAGCGCTCGAAGTCCATCGGGTTGCCGCGCTGGAAGATCATCCCGTTGATGCTGCTGGACCCGCCGAGCAGCTTGCCGCGCGCGTGGTAGATCCGCCGGTCGTGCATGTGCGGCTCGGGCTCGGAGGAGTAGCCCCAGTCGTAGAGCCGGCTGCCGATGGGGAACGTCAGCGCCGCGGGCATGTGGATGAACACGTCGAGGCTGTTGTCCGGTCGCCCGGCCTCCAGAACCAGCACCCGTGTGCTGCCGTCGGCGGTCAGCCGGTTGGCGAGCACGCACCCCGCCGAGCCGCCGCCCACGATGATGATGTCAGGGCGGGCCACCGTCACCGCCACCTCGCGGTCCGCACCCCGGCATGGTAGCGCCATACGAAACGCGTTGCACTAGACGGAACCAGATCGAATGACCGTTCTCGTTCCCGATGCGGCATCTGCCGCCGCGGGAAATCCCACCAAAGTGGAGGCAGGCTCTCCGGGACCGGATCTTTGCCAGATCCCGGAGAGCCTGCAGTCAGTGGGAGTCGAGACTGATAACTGATCGTGCTCTCTCGACTACACAGAGCATCCTACCGGTGACCACGCAACGTTCCACAACTGTTCGGCCAGAGTCGCCTCCCCTCATCGGGTGATTTCGCCCGGACCGCCCCGGAAACGCACCGACGCCACACCGTCGTGCCACCCGCCTCCCACGTGATCTTGAGACGTGATCCTGCGACCGCATGGGCGTGTCCCTCGTGAGAACGTCCCAAGATCACATCTCAAGATCACGGAGGCGCCCCACCGGGCGCCCGTGGCGCGAAGCCGGCTGGGTGACGGGAAGGCGGTGTCGGGGCCGGCGCCTACGCTGCACAGGTGAGGACCGGGCGGACGTGCAGTGGATCGTGCGGGCGGACAGGTCGGGCATGACGAGGGCCGGCGAGGCTCCGGACCTGCGGCAGGAGAAGGTCGAGCTGCCCGACGGCAGGCCTCGGCTGGCCGTGCGCACCGGCGACGGCAGCGGCCGGCCGTTCCTGCTCGTCCACGGGCTGGCGTCGAACGCGCGCGTGTGGGACGGCGTGGCCCGCAGGTTGCTGGCCGCCGGGCACGCGGTGGTCGCCGTCGACCAGCGCGGCCACGGCCTGTCCGAGGCCCCGGAGACCGGCTACGACACCGACACCTGCGCGGACGACCTGGCGGCGCTGCTCGGCGTCCTGGACCTGGTCGGCGGTCGGCGGCCGGTGGTCGCGGGGCAGTCCTGGGGCGGGAACGTCGTCCTGTCGCTGGCCGCCCGCAACCCGGGCAGCGTCGCCGCCGTGTGTTGCGTGGACGGCGGGTGGATCCGCCTCGCCGGGCGGTTCGCGGACTTCGACGAGTGCTGGCGCGTGCTCGCCCCTCCGGACTTCGACGGCATGCGCTACGACGAGATCGCCGCGAGGATCCGCGCCTCGGCGGTGGACTGGCCGGCGGAGGGGGTCGAGGGCACGCTCGCCAACCTCGTCCGCACCCCCGACGGCGGGGTTCACGCGCGGCTGGCCAGGGCCCACCACCGATCGATCGTCAGGTCGCTGTACGAGGGGGATCCCCACGCCTGGTACCCGCGGATCGATGTCCCGGTGCTGCTCTGCCCGGCAGTCCCCCGGGAGGGCCAACCGGATGACGATCGTTCCTCGCACAACCGCCGCGACGTGGCCGAGGCGCTGGACGAGCTGCCGAACGCGAGAGTCCGCTGGTACCCGGGCGCGCACCACGACCTGCACGCCCAGCAGCCGGACGCGCTGGCCGCCGACCTGCTGGCGCTGGTCTCGGAGGTGCCGTGAGCGACCGAAGCGAGCGAACCGATGAGCAGAGTGCGTGGCTCGCGGCGGCGACGAGCCTGGGCGAGGAGCCGGCGTGAGCGGGCTGGTGCTGATCGGGTCGGGTGAGACCGCACCCACCATGGTCAAGCTGCACCGGCGGGTGCTCGGCGATCTTCCGGAGGATGCCCCGGCCGTGCTGCTGGACACCCCGTTCGGGTTCCAGATGAACGCCGACGACCTGGTCGAGAAGACCCGCGGGTACTTCGCCGACTCGGTCGGCCGCCGGGTGGAGGTGGCGAGCTGGCGGCGGGCCGACGCCCCCGTCGTCGAGCGGGAGAAGGCGCTGGCCACGCTCGCCCGGGCCGAGTGGGCGTTCGCCGGACCGGGCAGCCCGACCTACGCGTTGCGCCAGTGGCACGGCACCCCGATCCCGCAGGCCCTGGTCGACGTCGCGCTCCGCGGGGGGATCCTCGTCTTCGGGTCCGCCGCGGCGTGCACGATCGGCACCCACGCGATCCCCGTGTACGAGATCTACAAGGTCGGCGAGGAGCCGTTCTGGGCGCCGGCGATGGACCTTCTGGGCACGCTGACCGGGTTGCACGCGGTGGTCATCCCGCACTACGACAACGCCGAGGGCGGCGGGCACGACACCCGGTACTGCTACCTCGGCGAGCAGCGGCTGTCGATGCTGGAGACCCGCCTGCCGGACGACCTGGGCGTGCTCGGCGTCGACGAGCACACGGCCCTGCTGATCGACCTCGAACGGCGTGTCGCCGAGGTCGCGGGCTCGGGCACGGTCACGGTACGCCGCCGCGGCACCTCCACCACCGTCCCCAGCGGCGAGCAGGTGCCCCTCGACGTGCTGGACGGCATGCTCCGCGGGCTGAGAACGACCGGCCCGACACCCACGGCACCCGCGCCCCCTGCCGGGAGCATCGCAGCCGAGGCCTCCGCCGACACCGCGGCAGACGCCGCGGACCCCGGGGCGCAGGGTGCGCGCACGTCACTGCGCGCGGAGGCCACCGCCGCGCGGGAGGCGTTCGACGACGCCGAACGGCGCCGCGACCTCGACGGCTGCGTGGTCGCCGTCCTGGACCTGGAGTCCGCGATCGTCGCCTGGTCCGCGGACACCAACCAGAGCGACGACGCCGACCACGCCCGAAGGGTGCTGCGCGCGCTGGTCGTCCGGCTCGGGGAGCTGGCCCGGGACGGCATCCGGGATCCTCACGAGGTCGTCGGCGAATACGTCGACCTCCTGCTGCAGGTGCGTGAGCAGGCCCGTCTGAGCAGGGACTACGCCACCTCGGACCTCATCCGCGAAGGCCTCACCGGGGCGGGTGTTGAGGTCCGGGACACCCCGGACGGCACCCGCTGGGTGTTCCGCGAGCCGAAGCTCGCCGGTCGGGGCCGGGCTACGGGCTCCGTGGACGACTAGGTGAACACGTTCACCGCGCGGGCGACCACCAGGCCGAGGATGGCGAGGGAGATGTACGACTGCAGCGTCATCGCGATCTTCGCCCACGGCACCAGCGGCATGGTGTCGGTCGGGCTGAATGCGAGCGCGTTGGTGAAGCCCACGTAGAGGTAGTCGACGAACCGGGGCCGCCAGTCCGCCGGGGCGAGATGCGGCGCCGTCTGCTGTGGGAACGCGAAGTCGGGATGGCGCGGCAGGCGGTGGGC
The DNA here is from genome assembly GCA_046734255.1 of Actinomycetota bacterium. Taxonomy (GTDB): domain Bacteria; phylum Actinomycetota; class Actinomycetes; order Actinomycetales; family Kineosporiaceae; genus JBKPQU01. The sequence continues at coordinate 5,828 of JBKPQU010000046.1, read as the reverse complement.
GCGGGCCGCGGCGCCGCCGCTGTCGAGCTCCCAGTACAGCAGCGCGAACGCGATGTTGTTGGAGATCAGCACGATCGCCCCGGCGGACAGCAGAGTGTCGGCCGAGTTCGTTTCTGCGCCGCCCTTCAGGAGCACGTCGATGAGCTGGGCCGTCGCCGCCAAGGTGCTGGCCGCGAGCACGGCGACCAGCCCGATCGACAGGGCCCGCAGCTGTGCCGAACGGCGCGTGATCCGGCCCGGATCTCCGGCGATCACCAATACCAGCAACAGCCCCTCGACCAGCGGGAGCACCCACGGCGGCGCCAGCCGCAGATCCTCCGGCAGCAGGAAGGTGAGCACCATCGCGGCGATGACGGCGCTCGCCATCGGCCAGCGGGCCTCGCCGATGATCCGCTCCTCGGCGCAGGCAGCGGCGGCCTCGTCGGCATCGCGCGCCTCGGGATCCTCGTCCCGGGGGCCCGGTTCGTGCGTCATGCCACCCAGGGACCTCCCTCGTCCGGGTTCTCGGCTCAGCTAGCCCGGTTCGAGGTCGGGGCCCCGCGATGACGCGGACGATCTCACGGCGACTCGTCCGCGCGCTGGTTCGTCGAATCCAGCCGCCGGTCTTGGGCCGCGACCGCACCCTCGTGCCGGGCGGTGTCTTCTGCGTGGTAGCGGGCGAGCAGCTCCTCCTCCTGCGCACGCTTCGGGAACATGAAGTAGACCAGGGCGGCGCCGAGCAGGACCGCCACGATGCCGGCGGTGTAGGCCCACTGGTCACCCTGCAGGAACGATGTCTTCGCCGCGGCCGTGATCTGGGCGGCGTACTGGGGGTACTGCGCCGCCGTGTCGACCGCGCCGGCGAAGGACTTCGTCAGCTGGTTCTGGACGCTGCTGGTGATGTCCGCCTGGTTGGGCGCACCGGCCAGCGCCGCGCTGGCGGCCGCGACGTACCCCGCCGTGAGCAGGGCACCGAAGACCGACTGCATGATCGCGCCGCCGAGGTCGCGCTGCAGATCAGCGGTGCCCGAGGCCATCCCCGCGCGCTGGACCGGCACGGAACCGGTGAGCGAGTGCGACGCGGGCGTGCCCGCGAACCCGACCCCGATCCCGATCGCGACATAGGCGATCGCGATCTGCCAGTACGGGGTGCCCTCCTTCCACAGCAGCAGCATCGTGAGGAAGGCCAGCAGCAGGAACACATAGCCGACGAGCAGCGTGAACCGGGCCCCCCGGGTCTCGATCAGCTTCGCCGAGCGCGGCGCGACCAGCACCATGAACACCACCGCCGGGAGGATGGCGGTCCCGGCCTCGAACGTGGAGTAGCCGAGCACGTTCTGCAGGTACTGCTGGCTGACGAAAGCGGCCGCCATCAGCGAGCCGAACACGATGATCCCCGCGCAGGCCGCGACCCAGAAGATCCGGCGCGCGGCCACCGTGAGGTCGTACAGCGGGTTGCTCGTCCGACGCTGACGGATGAAGAAGGCGATCCCGGCCGCGACAGCGATCGCCGCCAGGCCGAGCGCCAGAGCCCCCTTGTTGGGAACGGGTGCGAAGTTGATCGCCAGGATGAGCGCCCCGACCAGTGCGACGGACAGGACGCCACCAAGGTTGTCGACCGGCTCGGTGGTCTCGTTGACGTGGCTCGGCACCAGGCGGAGCGCCATCAGGAAGGCCACGACCACCAGCGGCAGGGTGATCAGGAAGACCGACCCCCACCAGAACCACTCCAGCATCGCTCCCGCCAGCATCGGGCCGAGCGCTGCGATGCCCCCACCGATCGCCGACCACAGCGCGATCGACTTCGTGCGCGCCGGACCGGACCACAGGGCCGTGATCAGCGCCAGGGTGGTCGGGTACGCCATGCCCGCGGAGACGCCGCCGAGCACGCGGGCGCCGAACAGCACCGTGTCCGTCGGCGCCCAGGCGGCCAGCAGGCACGCGGGGACCGACAGCGCCATCCCCAGCAGCAGCAGGAACTTGCGCCCGTACCGGTCTCCGACCGCGCCGAGATACAGCACGGAGCCGGCCAGTCCCAGGGAGTAACCGACCGCGATCAGGTCCAGCATCGTCTGCGAGGAGTCGAACGCCTGGCCGATGTCGGGCAGCGCGACGTTGGCCACGGACAGGTTGAGGTTGGCGACCGCCGCGACCATGATCAGCGCGGTCAGGACCAGCCCCTGACGCTGCGGGGCGGTCGAGGTTGTGGCGGTACCCGACCCGCCGCGAGCGTGACCGGGTTCTTCCGCCGAGGCCGACATGGCCCTCCCCTGTCGAACCGATCATGCGTTCCCAGCCATGTCTAGCAGGGTGCACGCCACCGCCGCGTCACCCTCTTGGGAGGAAACTCACCCTGCCCCCGATGGGGAAGTTCATCCCATGCGGGTGATGCAGAGGGAAACCCGGGCCAGCCAGGCTGCGGAGATACCGCCGCGAAGGACGTGCGCATGACGGCCCTGGATCTTGCTCGGCTGCAGTTCGCGACCACGACGATCTACCACTTCCTGTTCGTGCCGCTCACCATCGGTCTGGCGTTCCTGGTCGCGCTCCTGCAGACGGCGTGGCACCGCCGGGGTGACGAGGCGTACCTGCGCCTCACCCGGTTCTTCGGCGCGCTGCTGGTGATCAACATCGCGATCGGCGTGGTCACCGGCTTGGTCCAGGAGTTCCAGTTCGGCATGAACTGGTCGGCGTACTCGCGGTACGTGGGCGACGTGTTCGGGGCGCCGCTCGCGATGGAGGGGCTGGCGGCCTTCTTCCTGGAGTCGACGTTCCTGGGGTTGTGGATCTTCGGCTGGGGGCGCCTGCCGAAGCGGGTCCACCTCGCCACCATCTGGGCGGTGGCGGTGGGCGCCGTGCTGTCCGCGGCATTCATCATGGCGGCCAACTCCTGGATGCAGCACCCGGTCGGCTACACGGTGAACCAGCAGTCCGGCCGTGCCGAGCTGACCTCCATCACTGCGGTGATGACGAACCCGGTGTTCATCTGGGGCTACCTCCACGTGGTCCTCGCCGCGCTGGTCACCGGATCGGTAGTGATGCTCGCGGTGTCCGCCTGGCATCTGCGGAAGAGGTCGGAGACCCCGGTCTTCCACCGGACCGCGGCGCTGTCGTTGATCGTCCTCGCGCCGTCGGCGCTGTTCGCGGTGATGGTCGGGAGCCACCTGGGCGTGATCGAGACCAGCTACCAGCCGATGAAGATCGCCGCTGCCGAGGCCCAGTGGACCACCTGCCAGCCGTGCTCGTTCTCGGCCTTCCAGATCGGTGGCGGCAACCGCGACGAGACGCCCACGAAGATCATTGCGATCCCGCACCTGCTCTCGGTGCTCGCGACGGACTCCTGGAACGGGCAGGTCGTCGGCATGAACGAGCTCAACGCCCAGTACCAGCAGCAGTACGGGCCCGGTGACTACGTGCCCAACGTGTTCATCCAGTACTGGGGGATGCGGGTGATGGCGTACGGCGGGGCGCTGCTGCTGCTGCTCGCCGTTGTGGGTCTGTGGCTGATGTGGCGGAAGAAACTCGACACCGCCCGGTGGTTCCTCGGGATCGCGATCTGGGCCGCCGCCCTGCCGTTCATCATGAACACGGCCGGATGGCTGCTCACCGAGAGCGGCCGGCAGCCCTGGATCGTCCAGGGCCTGCAGAAGACGAAGGACGGGGTCTCGGCGTCCGTCGGCACGGCGACGGTCGCCATCAGCCTCGGCGTGTTCATCCTGCTGTACGCGGTCCTCGCCGTGGTCGAGGGCGCTCTCATGTTCCGCTACTCGCGCAAGGAGCTCGACCCTGCGCCGGAGATGGACGAGCGGGGCGAGCCGGTGCCCGCGATGACCTACTGAGGAGCGGCGATGCAGACTTTCTGGTTCATCGTGGTCGCGCTCTTCTTCACCGGGTTCTTCGTGCTGGAGGGCTTCGACTTCGGGGTCGGGATGCTGCACGCCGTCATCGGCAGGACCGACGAGGAGCGGCGCGTAGTGATCAATACGATCGGCCCGCTGTGGGACGGCAACGAGGTCTGGCTGATCGTCGCCGGGGCCGCGATGTTCGCGGCCTTCCCGAGCTGGTACGCGACGATGTTCTCGAGCCTCTACCTGGCCGTGGTGCTCCTGCTCGTCTCGCTGATCGTCCGCGGCGTTTCGTTCGAGTACCGCGGCCGGCGGGAGAGCGTCAGGTGGCGCCGCTCCTGGGACTGGCTGCTGACGCTGGGCAGCCTGCTCGCCCCGCTGCTGATCGGCGTAGCGCTGGGCGACCTGCTCGCCGGGCTGCCGATCGACGCCGACGGGGAGTTCACCGGGTCCTTCTGGAACCTCCTGACGCCGTACGGCATCTTCGTAGGGCTCACGCTGGTCGCCCTCTGTGTGCTCCACGGCGCGACGTTCATCACGCTGCGGACCACCGACGACCTCCGCGAACGCGCGGCCGGGCTCGCCCGCAGGGCCGCGCCCGTGGCCGCCGTCGCGGTGCTGATCTTCGCCATCTGGACCCAGGTGATGGCCAACCGGGGAGTGGTTCCCGGCGTGATCCAGGTCGGGGCCGTGCTCGCGACCATCGCCGTCGTCTGGCTGATCCGCGAGCACCACGAGGGGTGGGCCTTCGCGATGACCACGATCGCGATGGCCACCACCGTGCTGACCATCTTCACCTACCTCTACCCGCGGGTGATGGTCTCCAGCACCAACCCGGACTACAACCTCACCGTCACCGGCACGGCGTCCTCGCCGTACGCGCTGAAGGTCATGACGTGGGTGGCCGTACTGCTCTTCCCGGTGGTGCTCGCCTACCAGGGCTGGTCGTACTACGTGTTCAGGCGCCGGATCTCCGTGGCTGACCTCGAGGAGCAGGGCGGCGAGCAGGCGGCGACCGTGTCGGCGGGCGACTGAGTGCGTCCCCTCGACCCGCGCCTGCTGCGGCAGGTGGAGGAGGCCCGGGCAGCGCTCGTCACCGACGTCGTGCTCGGCGTTCTCGTCACGGTGGCGGTCGTGGCCCAGGCGGTGCTGTTCGCCTCAGTCGTCTCGGGGGCGTTCGACGGGAGGTCGCCGGCCTCGATGTCCGGGGCGATCACGCTCCTGGCCGCCGTCGTGGTCGCCCGGGCCGCGCTGTCCGGGGCGTTCGAGGCGACGGGACGGCGCGCAGCCGCGGCGGTGATGTCGAGGCTCCGGCTCACCCTGGTGGAGCGCCGGCTCAGGGTGGGTCACCTCGCGACCGAAGGCACCGAGGCGGGCGAGGTGGCGACCGCCGCCGTCCAGGGCGTCTCGGCGCTCGAGGCGTACTTCGCGCGGTACCTGCCGCAGGTCGTCCTGGCGGTGCTCTGCCCGGCGGTCGTCCTCGTGTGGACGGCGGTCGTCGACCCGACCTCCGCGGCAATCATGGTGCTGACCCTGCCGCTGATCCCGATGTTCATGGTGCTGATCGGCCGGTTCACCGAGGCGAGGACCCGCGCCCGGTGGCGGGCGCTGACCCGGTTGTCGAACCACTTCCTCGACGTCGTGCGCGGCCTGCCGACGTTACGGGCCTTCAACCGCGCGACCGTGCAGGCCGAGCGGATAGAGGCGACCAGCGATGAGTATCGCGCCACGACGATGGAGGTTCTGCGGGTCTCGTTCCTGTCCGGCGCGGTTCTGGAGCTGATGGCGACTATCGGGACGGCACTCGTCGCGGTCACGCTAGGCATCCGGTTGATCGACGGCGGGATCGGCCTCCGCGCCGCGCTCACCGTGCTCATCCTGACCCCCGAGCTCTATGCGCCGCTGCGGGCGCTGGCCGCGCAGTTCCACGCCAGCGCCGACGGCCTGGCGGCGGCCGAGCGCATCCTGGACCTGATCGGGGACCCGGAGCCTGCCGCGTCCGGC
>JBKPQU010000045.1:0-14024 GCA_046734255.1 Actinomycetota bacterium | reverse complement strand
GGCGAGCACAGCGAGCGCGATCCAGTTGCCGACCGCGAGCGACAGGTGCTGCAGGGCGAACAGCGGCGCGACGATGAGCGCGGCGACGACGGGGGCGTGGGTGCGCTGCAGCCGGGCCTGCGCGAAGCCAGACCAGGCGCCCTCCTCGACCCAGTTATTCGGCAGGAAGGTCAGCAGGAACGACAGCACGAACCCGGACACAAGGGCGTCGGTCAGCGTGGACGCCGACAACGTGGCGGGCGCACCGAAAATCAGCACGGCCAGCCCCACGGTGACGAGGGGGACGACGAGCAGCGTGAAGGCGTACCAGCGCAGGGCGACCCGCCAGTCGACGAAGCGGCGGAGGAACCGGAGGGCGGCGTTCCGGCCGTCGGCGATCCAGACGGCGGCCAGCGCGGGCAGGAAGATCCCCAGCACGGAGGTGGCGACGACGAACACCTGCCGCGGCACCGGGACGTCGAACACGACGGGGATGAAGGCGATGGCCTGGCCGACGGTGAACAGCCAGGCGAGGAACGCGGCGAACGGATGACGGGCGATCCATCCCCGAACACCGGACCGGGTCGCGACGGGTGTGGGTATCGGAAGGCTCGTGGTGGACATGACTCCTCCGGTTGGTCGGACCACATGGCAGGACGCTGGCCGACGGCCCTGTCACGGTCCTGTCGCGCGGCTGAGCCGTAGAACATGCGACCGGCAGCCGCCTGACTCGGGGTCGACTGGCGCAGGTGCTGGGCCTCCCGATCTCGCGAGCAGGCAGGATCCTTGGCAGGGTGACGTGGAGGGTGTCGACCTGAAGGGCAGCGCCATGACCAATCGCAGTTCGAACGCCGTCCGGAGCCTCGTTGCGCGGCGCCGCCTCGCCCGAGGTCTGCGCGGCGGCGGGCTGTCCGCAGCCTGGCTGGCGGGAGTCGGTGCCACCGGGGCGGTGGTGTCGATGCGGCAGGCTTACCCGCGGGCGCCGCAAGCCGCCCCAGGCCAGAGCCGGCCGCCGGCCACGCCAGTCCCGGAAGGTCGGCTGGTGGTTGCGGTGGTGCTCGGGGCGAGCGGGTCGGTCATCACCGATGCGCTCGGACCCTACGAGGTCTTCGCCCGCTCACCAGCCTTCTTCGTCTACACGGTGTCGGCCAGCCACCCGACGGCCATGCTGTCGGGTGGGTTGGCCGTGGTGCCCGACTACTCGTTGGACGAGGTCGACAACGGCGTGGCGCCCGAACCGGACGTGGTCGTGGTCCCGGCCGTGGCCGCCCCCAACGGCAGGAAGGAAGCGCCGCTTCGCGAGTGGCTCACCCGCCGGGTCGACCGGGGAGCACACCTGCTGGGCGTGTGCAACGGCTCCCGGCTGCTCGCGGCCACCGGGGTGCTTGATGGTCGCCGGGCCACCGCACACTGGTCGAGCATTCGGGGTCTCGAGCGCCGCCGTCCGCAGGTCGACTGGGTCCGCGGCCAGCGTTACGTCCAGGACGGCACCCTCACCACCACCGCCGGGGTGACCTCGGGGGTGTTCGGTGCCCTGCGGCTGGTCGAGCAGCTGGCCGGGGCCGGTGAGGCCCAACGGGTCGGCCAAGCGCTCGCCTACCCGGGTTGGTCGCTGCACGGCCCCACTGAGATCCGCGCGCAGCGCTGGGCGCCACACGAGCTGGCGTTGCTGCTGGCGGTGGCCTTCCCGTGGTTGCGTCCAACGGTCGGCGTCGGACTGGTCGACGGGATCGGCGAGCTGGAGGTCGCCGCCCCCTTCGAGGTCTACGCCAGCTCCTTCGCGGCCCGTACCGTCCCGATCGCCGCCCAGGCCACCGTCACCAGCCGGCACGGGCTGCGCCTGGTCGCAACGCCCGCGAAGGCCTGCGCCCTGCGGATCGAACGGCTGGTGCTGCCTGGCGTCGGCTCCATCGAGGAGGTCGGCTCGCAGTTGCTGGGGTGGGCCGCCGAACGTGGTCTCGACGTCGAGCTCCCGAGCGGTGGACGGGCGGCGGGCCTGTTCAGCTTTGACGCGATGCTGGGTGATCTGGCCAGCCACAGCGACCAGACCACCGCCCGGGTCACCGCCAAGTCCATCGAGTACCCCACCGAGCAGCTGCAGCTGGCCGGCGCCAGTTGGCCGTGGCGGCCCACCCTCCTGTTGGCCCTCACCGCCACCGCCGCCATCGGCGTCGCGCGGCTGCCGGCAGTCGCCACCCGACGGAACCGCCGATGACGCGTCCACCATCACCCAACCCGCTGGCAGGGCGGTCGCTGCGCAGCATCGCCGCCGGTTTGTTGCCAATACCCGCTGGTGGCCGCCGTTCTGCCTGGTCATCGACTGGGTCGCCGCCGCCATCCTCGTGGTGCTGCTCGCCGTCGGGGTTGACTTCCACTAGGCCGATGGAGGCTGGGCCGGTGGCCGCAAAACCAAGGACGTGGCTCGCTGCTGCCGATCGAGCGGGTGCAGTCCGAACACGACCACGGTGGCGGTGATGCCGACCGCCAATGCGGCGCCCGTCGCCAGGCTGACGCCAGTGCCCGTGCTCCAGGCGGGTCGGAGAGCGGTACCCACCCTTCAACCCGGACCACCCAGGTTCCGTAAGTGACGTCGCGCCTGGGCATCGGCGAGAACGAAGGCTGACGCGTGGACTGGCTCAGCCGATCAGGGCGGTCAGGATCTCGTCGGTCGGCCCTGGGGGCGGGTCTGTCGTGACTCCGGTGATGGCGCGGAGGTCGGCGATCCGTCGATCCAGCTGTTCTTGAGATCCTGGGCGCGCTGGGACGCTCTCAGCGAGCCGGCGTGCCTGGGCGGCGAGTAGCAGCTGGAGCGCGTCGCCGTGGTCATCTCGGCGCTCGTGGACGGCGGCCAGATCCTCGATGGCCTCGCAGACTGCGGCCGGGTGGCCGATCGAGGTCGCGAGCACAAGCGCCCGCCGATGTGCCGTCCACGCCCCGTCGGTGTCCCCGGTGGCGAGCAGTGCCCGGCCTAGGGGTTGCAGAGCGGCGACCATGCCTTCCGGGTAGCCGATCAGAGTGTGCTGCTCGATCGCTCGCTGGGCTGCCTGGAGGGCGGCCTCGTGGTTTCCTTCGTGCAGCTCGAGCCGGGCCAACTGCTCGTATGCGATGCCGAGGATGTGTCGGTCACCGCACTGGTGGGCCCGGTCAACGCCGTCTGCGATCCGCTCCCTACGGTCGGATGCGTCGGCGTCCACAGCCGTTCGGGCCCGCAGAACACCGGCCACGGCGGAGATCCAGGCGTCGTTGCCGGCATCGGCCAGGCGCATGGCTTCCTCGTGCTGGCGAGCAGCGGCGTGCAGGTCTCCGCGGGCCCACGCCACGAGGCCGAGCAGGATGAGCGCACCGCCGACGGGGTATGCGTCCTCGCCGTCAGCCGCGGCCGCTTCGGCCAGGATCAGCGCCTCGTGACCGATGGCGTGGGCGCGGTCGAGGTGCCCGAGAGAGGCTTCCACCAGCCCGAGCCCGAAGAGCACCCGGTACCGCAGGCGTGGTGTCAGCCCGGCTGCCGTTGCCGCCGCCTGCAGATGCACCGCGGCCTCCTGGAGCATGCCGTCGAGGGTCCAGAACCAGGCCAGGCAGCCGGCGATGTGGGCAGCGCCGGCGTTGTCGCCGGCCGCGGCGTAGTGGTCGAGTGCCGCGCGCAGGTTCGGCACGTCGGCGCGCAGGCGGGCGAGCCAGGGCCCCTGGTCGGGGCCTCGGATGGCGGGGTCGGCCAACGCAACCAGGCCGGAGTAGTGCAGGGCGTGCCGGTGCGCCACATCCTGGAGATCTTCGGGATCCAGGGCGTCGCGCGCGTAGGCCCGAATGGTGTCCAGCATCCGGTACCGGTCACCACCGACCGCCACGACCATCGACTGGCGGATCAGCGCGGACAGCAGGCTCAGCGGATCAGCGTCGCCGGGGGCGACCGCGGCGGCGGCGTCCAGATCGAACGTGGCCGGGAAGATGCCTAGGCGGGCGAAGTACCTCTGCTGCGCAGAGTCGAGGAGGTCGTGGCTCCAGTCGATCGCGGCTCGCATCGTCTGCTGTCGGGCGCTGGTATCGACGCCCCCTCTGACCAGGACGTCGAACAACCTGCCGAGCCGGGCGCGGATCGCCGACGTGCTGAGCACGTCTGCTCGGGCGGCGGCCAGCTCGATCGCCAAGGGCAGGCCGTCGAGGGACTGACAGATCACCACGATGTCCGCGGCGGTGCCCTCGTCCAGGACGAAGTCCGGGCGAACGGCCCGGGCCCGCTCGATGAACAGCTCGGCGGCGGCGAACTCCTCCACACTGGCGCCGGTCGCGGCCTCCGGCGGTGCTTGTGGCAGAGGGGGAACCGGCCAGGCGATCTCACCGGTCAGGTTCAGTGGGCGGCGGCTGGTCGCCAGCACTCGCACGCCGCCCGCGCGCCGGAGCACGGTGGCAGCCAGCGCAGCCATTTCAGCCACGACGTGCTCGCAGGTGTCCAGGAGCAGCACGCCGGTCCGGCCGGCCAGGGCCTCGGAGACGGCGCGTCGTGGGTCGGCGCCGGGGGCCAGCGTGACTCCGAGGGTCGTGGCCACGGTGGCAGCGGCGGACGAGGTGGTGGCGCCACCGAGATCGACATACCAGACCGGCGTGGTGCCGGCGAGGTCCTCGGCGACGGCCAAGGCTAGGCGGGTCTTGCCGGCGCCACCCGGCCCGGTCAACGTGACGGCCCGGTGATCTCGCACCAGATCCAGGACCCGACGGCGCTCCTCCTCCCGGCCGATGAGCCGGGTGAGGGGCTGGGGCAGCCAGGACGCCGCGGCCCGGGGATGCGGCTCCCCGCCGGCTTCGTCGGTGGGCCGGCCGTCTGACGACTCGGAGGGCGGGGCGCGGAAGGTCTCCTCAGTCTCGCGCGGGCGCGCCAGGGATGGGTCCTGCGCCAGGACGCGGCCTTCCAGATCGCGCAGCGCCGGCCCGGGCTCGATGCCCAGCTCGTCGACGAGATACGCGCGCGCGCGGCGGTAGGCGGCAAGCGCCTCCGCCTGCCGTCCCGCCCGGTACAGCGCGAGCACCAGCTGCTCGGTGAACCGCTCACGCAGCGGGTACTCGGTGACGAGCTCGGTCAGCTCACCGATTAGATCGACATGTCGACCGAGTTGCAGCGCGAGGTCGTTGCGGCGTTCGACGGCGACCAGGCGCAGCTCCTCCAACCGCGCTACGTCCGCCGCGGCGAACGGGTGCCCCGCCAGCTCCTGGACGGGGGGTCCTCGCCACAATCCCAGGGCCGCGGTCAGCCCAGCGATGGCGCCGGCCGGATCATCGCCGACCAGGGCGGCGGCCTGGTCGATGAGGCCCTCGAACCGGTTGGTGTCGACGGCGTCCGGGTCGACGACCAGGACATACCCGCCCCGAAGGCTGTCGATCCGGACCCCTGAGGCGGGTGCCAGCGTCCGGCGTAGGTAGGACATCTGCATCTGCAGGGCGTTGTCGGGGTGCCGGGGCAGCCGCTGGTCCCACAACAGGTCGATGAGGGTGTCGGTGCTGAGCACGTCTCCCGCACGTAGGGCCAGGGCGGCGAGCAGCCGGCGCGGCAGGCCCTCGCGGATCTGCACGAAGACGTCCGGCCCTGTCGATCCGGTCCGCGCCGGCGGAGTGCTCCCGCCCCCGGCGTCCAGCCAGGCGCCGGTGGCCGGCGACCCGGACCGGACCCGGAGTGGGCCGAGGATGTCAATCTCCACCGCGTGGACCATGACCTCGATTCTCGGCGGCGCGCCTGACGATGAGAAGCCCGTGGAGTGCCAGGCGACCGTCGGGGCCACCCCGAGCGGCGACAGCGTCGTGACAGCCCGCGGTGGTCAGATGGCCCGATGACACGCGCCGCAGGTGCCGGGTACGACCCGGCCGCTGACGAGCCGCCCACCATCGCTCGGCAGGACCTCTTCGACGACGTTCTTGTCGGCCGGGTCACGCCGGTCGAGGCATTGGGTCCGGCCTACTACGCCGACGCACACCTGCCGGGAGCCGTCAATCTGACACCTGGGCTGGTGTCTTCTCAGGCGGCATCCCTGCTCCCGGATCGCGACGCAGAGATCGTCGTGTACGGCAGCGCCACCAGCCCGAACTCGCTGTCCGTGGCTCGCCTACTGCGCAGCCTGGGATACGCCCGGGTACGGCACTACCCGGCCGGCAAGGAGGACTGGGTCGAGCACGGACTGCCCGTCGAGCGCACCTGACACGGTGACCCGGTGCAGCCCGCCGCTCGAACGTCTCACCGGATTCGCTCCTCGGCGGCCCCCTTCACCGCGATGACCGAGCGTTGCATCGCCTGCGTGCTGTAGCTGAGCCATCTCGCACTCCTGCCACCAGGACACCCGAACCGGGACAGCCGGGCGACAGCCTCGCAACAGGACGCCGTACGAGAGTCACAGCAGTCCGCGGCACTGAGACCGATCAACCAAGGCACAACAAGGACAACCCGTCAGAGGATGCGCTCCTGGCGGTCCATCACCCGGCTCGACAACAGTTCAGGAGATTGACCATGGATGCCACCTCGACCTCGTATCCGTCCAACGCCGACGCCGGTGGAGGCCCGCCTCGCGCCGCGTCGTCGGGAACGGTGCCCTACCGACCGGGGCAGATGGCCCCGGATCACCCGCCGTCGACCAATCCGGCGCTGCTTCGGGTTGGAGCGCTCGCGGTGGTCTCGGGTGTCGCCGTGGAAGTTGTCATGCAGTTCCTGCACCCCTCGAAGGCCGATCCCAACGATTCCGTGGCCGCCTTCGAGGAGTACGCCCACTCTTCAATCTGGGCGGACGTCCACATCGGCCAGTTCGCCGGAACCCTGCTGATCGTCCTCGGGCTGGTCGCGCTCAGCCGGGCACTGTCCCGACAGCCTGGCCTGCCCGGCGCCCTGGCGATCGTGGGAGGCGTCACCGCCATCCTGGTGGCAGCGGTCTTCGCGGTGCAGATGGCCGTCGACGGAGTAGCCCTGAAGGGCGCGATCGACGCCTGGACACACGCGGCGCCGGCCGACAAGGCGGCTGCCTTCCAGGTCGCGGACGGCATACGGTGGATCGAGAAGGCTCTCAGCAGCTTCTTCCACCTGGTCAACGGGGCGACGCTGTTGGCCCTGGGACTGTCCATGGCGCTGGGCCGGGCCTATCCACGCTGGCTGGGCTGGATCGGCGCGATCGCCGGCATCGGCTTCCTGGCCGGGGGCAGGACCGTCGCGCACACCGGATTCTCCGCGCAGGCCGGCACCGTCCTGCAGGTCGCGCTCCTGCTCAGCCTCGTCTTCATGATCGGCTCATCGGTGGCCATGTGGCGCAGATCCCGACAGGTCTGATTTTGGCAGTCTGACCATGCTGACTTACGTTGGTTGACGCTTCCGTTCCGTCGTCGAGCACCCGGCGGCCGCTGTCGCGCAGTTCCTCGCACGAGGCGCGCTCCCGGTGACATCCCGGTGCATCACCGAGATCTCGATCGGCACGCGAGACGGAATCTTCATGGCATGTCCTCATAGCGTCCTCACGGCGGTCAATTCCGCTTCCCCCGACGGGTAACCCGCATGACTGGTGCGCCTGAAGGGCGGCTAACCCGTCGACTTCGACCGAAGGAAACACGAAGATGCACCGCGAGACCGCGCCACCATCGCCCGTTCTTAACGCATCATTTCCCACCGATCCCACCGGCCTGCCCGAGGCCACGAGCCCAGAGCTCCTCGACCTCGCCGACGGCGGCACCCTGAACCTGAGGGTCGCTCCCGTCGCCAAGCGGCTACGTACGGACACGGTACGGATGCTCGGCTACAACGGTTCCATTCCCGGCCCCACACTGCGCGTCCGGCAGGGGTCCGAGGTGATCGTCAACGTCACCAATGACGGCGACCTGGACACCACCGTGCACTGGCACGGTCTGCGGCTGGACAACCAGTACGACGGCGTCCCGCACGAGACCCAGTTACCGATCCCGGTCGGCGGCAGCTTCACCTACCGCATCCGCTTCCCCGACCCCGGCCTGTACTGGTACCACCCGCACATCCGGGAGGACTACACCCAGGAGATGGGCCTATACGGGAACATCCTCGTCGAGCCCGCCGAACCCGACTACTGGCCGCCGGCCAACCGCGACCTCGTGGTCACGCTGGACGACGTGCTGCTGGAAGACGGCAAGATCGCATCCTTCTCGGTCTCGGAGACCAGCTATGCCGCGATGGGCCGGTTCGGGAACCTATTGCTGATCGGCGGCGAGACCGACCTGGCGTTGACGGCGCGAGCCGGTGAGGTGCTCCGGCTGTGGTTGACCAACACCGCCAACACCCGGGTCTTCAATGTCCGGCTGCCGGGCGCCCGGATGAAGCTGGTTGGCGGGGACAGCGGCCGGGTGGAGCACGAGGAGTTCGTCTCCGAGGTCCTGCTGGCGCCGTCCGAGCGTGCCGTCGTCGACGTCCTGGTCGACGAGCCGGGGCAGCTGACCCTCGAACACCGCACCCCGAACCGGACCTACTCGCTGGCCTCGATCAGGGTGACCGAGGAGCGGGCGGAGCCGTCGCTGGCCGACCGGTTCCAGCAGCTGCGTACCGCACCCGAGTTGGTTGCGGAGCGGCGGCAGCTCGACGCCTGGCTGGCCGCGCCGCCGGACAAGATTCTTGCCCTAGTGGCGGAGATGGACGACCCCACGGCCCCGCAGGCCGGTACGGGTCCCACGGTCTACGCCTGTCCCATGCACCCGGACGTCACCAGCGACCAGCCGGGGCGCTGCCCCAAGTGCGGGATGAAGCTCCTCGCGACCACCGCGCCCACCGCCCCGACCACCTACGCCTGCCCGATGCACCCGGACGTCACCAGCGACCACCCCGGGCGCTGCCCCAAGTGCGGGATGAAGCTGCTCGCCGTCGGACCGCTGCCCCGGCCGGCTAGCCACCCCATGCCCGCCGCGAAAGGCGGCGAGGACCACGACCACCACGGCAGCCACCACGACACGTCTGATGCCGGCGGCACAGAGCACCACGAGCATGGATCGGCTGACGGCATCGAATGGGAAGACGACATGGTGGAGGTCAACAAGCTGACCACCACCGCCAACATGCACTGGAGATTCGTCGATCGGACCAGCGGCGCCCCAGCGCCGGCGATCGACTGGCGGTTCACCGCCGGGGACCGGGTGAAGATCAGGCTGGTCAACGAGATGGACTCCGACCACCCCATGCACCACCCGTTCCACCTGCATGGCGCGGGACGCTTCCTGGTCCTGGCCCGCGACGGATCGGCTGAGTCCAATCTGGTGTGGAAGGACACCGTCCTGGTACGCACCGGGCAGACCGTCGACATCCTGTTCGACGTCACCAACCCCGGGCTGTGGATGGCCCACTGCCACATCGCCGAACACATGCAGAGCGGCATGATGTTCAGCTTCACCGTCGACCGCGGAGCGGCACGATGACCGCCGCGAACCCGTTGGGAGACAGCGGAGCAGCCTCCAATCAGCGGCTGGATGTGATCGTGATCGGTGCCGGTCAAGCCGGTCTCGCCGTGGCGTGGCACCTTGCCCGCCTGGGGTTGCGGTTCGTCGTGGTGGAGGCCGCCAGCCAACTGGGCCACTCCTGGCGGGTCCGGTGGGACTCCCTGCGCCTGTTCAGCCCGGCCCAGTACGACGCGTTGCCCGGCATGGCGTTCCCCGCGTCGGCCGATACCTATCCCGGTAAGGACGCGGTGGCCGACTTCCTGCGGGACTACGCGACCGCTTTCGACCTCCCGGTGCGGTTGGGCAAGCGAGTCACCGCGCTGAGCCTGATCGGCGACGAGTTCGAGGTCCGCATCGGAGACGAGGTCCTCCGGACCCAGCAGGTGGTCGTAGCCACCGGTCCGTTCCAGGTGCCGTTCATCCCCCAGGCCGCCCGCGACTTCGACACCTCGGTGACACAGATCCACAGCGCTGACTACCAGAACCCGCAGTCCCTGCCGCCCGGCCGGGTGCTCGTCGTCGGGGCCGGCAACTCCGGGCTGCAGATCGCTGAGGAACTCATCCCGACACGGCAGGTCGACGTGGCGGTCGGCGAAAAGGTGCCGATGCTCCCCCAGCGGATACTCGGCCGGGACCTGTTCTGGTGGCTCACCCGCCTCGGCTTCATGCGGGTGAACACCACCACCCGGCTCGGCCGCCGCCTGAAGGACCGAGGAGAGTTCGTCATCGGCACCAACCGGCGCCGGCTCAAGAAGGCCGGTGTCCGATTCCGGCCTCGCCTCGTCCACGCCCAGGAGCAGACAGCGCGATTCGCCGACGGCAGCAGCGTCGACGTCCCCGTCGTGATCTGGGCCACCGGCTACCGATCCGACTACTCCTGGATCGCCATCCCCAACGTCGTCACGGACGGTCGCATTGTGCACCGGCGAGGGGTCACCGACGTGCCCGGGCTGTACTTCCTCGGCCTGTCCTGGCAGCACACCCGCGGTTCCGCACTGCTCGGGTTCGTCGCCGATGACGCCACCTACCTCGCCGAGCAGATCGCCACCAGGGCGAGCACCGATCGATCCACCCAGGCAGAGACCGCCTCACCCGCGCAATGACGGGCGTGGGCTGCCGGATCCCGGTCATTTCGGTGGGGCGAGCCCGGCGACGCCGGTCCAGAGTCGGGGTTGACCGACCGAGACGAGGGAAGCCATGAACGCTACAAACACCGTCGGGACTGTCGAATGGACACAACGCACCGGTGGGCGCCTTGAGCCGGCCGAACGGCGCCGCCTGGTCGGTGACCTCGCGCGGGTTCACGTCCGCAACGCCATCGGCCGGTTCAGCGTGATTGCCCATCTCGACCGTGGGCGACGCTCGTACGTTCCGCTGACACGGCTGCAACCACCGGACTCGCCCCTGACGCGGGCCGCGCAGGCCGCCAGCCGTGTCCTACCGCCCGTCCTGCTGAACCACAGCTACCGCACCTACCAGTTCGCCAATGCCTTGGGCCAACTCGAAGGGCTGGAGGTCGACACCGAACTGCTCTTCGCGGCAGCACTTCTGCACGACACCGGGTTGGTCCTCGCGGGAGGCCAGGACGACTTCACCCTGGCCTCCGCCCGCGTGGCCCAGAACGTGGCAGAACAGGTGGGCCTGTCGACCACCGCGACCGAGACCCTGCAGACCGCCATCACCATGCACCACAGCCCCCGCGTCCCCCTCGGGGCAGGTCCGGTCGCCTACCTGTTGTCCGCAGGGGCCGGCGTGGATGTGGTTGGCATGCGGTGTTGGGACCTGCCAGCGAGCATTCTGGCCGAGGCCGTGCGCGAGCACCCACGTGAGCGCTTCAAGGCGTATTTCACGCAGGCTTGGGCAGCCGAGGCGGCTCGGGTTCCTCAGGGCCGGGCGAAACTGCTGCGCCGGTATGGCGCCTTCACCGCCGCCATCGCCCTCGCCCCGTTCGACGAGTGAGCTGACCACCCCCGCTCAGCCCAGAGCGCGCATGTGCTGTCTTTCAATCCTGCTGCGAGGAGAGCGATTGCCCGCACCGCGGCGACTGATGGCGACACCCCACCGCATGGCGGTGCTCGGTGTGCTGGGAGCGCCTGGAGGTCGAGCGAGGCACGCTGTGGGTGAGGCGCAGCACCGGGCAGCCGGCCAAGCCCGTATTCGAGAAGGACACCGAGATCGACAGTGAGCCGTCTCTTCCTAGCCCCGGCGCACGTCCTCCTTGGTGAGTCTCGAATACTCGTAACGGCGTGGCTTCCCCTCGTAATTTGGGTCCTGCGACTTATCTCGTATGAGCTGCCTCGGATGGGCCGTCGGCCACATTTGACTGGCGGAGCCCAGGACGTAGCCATTCCTACTAACGAAGAAATTCGGATGTGTACCCGCCGTTCTCTCTCCGTACTCAGTCCTTGTGCTGAGGATCCAACCAGGTAGTTCAAGATCTGGCAGGATCCAGGGTCGGCGTCGTGTCAAGTAATCGAACGGGACGGCCGCAGCTTCGAACACCTCCGCGAACTGTCGCCAAGACACGCTGACCAGTCGTACACCTCGCTTGAGAGACCAATCTCCTCCGGCATCAGGAGCGTCACGAACGTACGCCACCAGATCCTCTAGATTGGCAATTGGAGGTTTCTCCGATTGCTCCTGGCGACCACGTTCTGGCGTCTCGCTCACAGGCTTCCTCCTCAGCAGCGCCCACCCCTATCGTGACAGCAGTACTAGCGAGTTCAACCACTGACACGGTTAGGTCCGCGATTCCGGTAGGTTCGCCCCACATAACCGTGACACCGGCCAGCGCGGTAGCTACCCGAACTGTCGACGGGACCACCTATTACTTTTGCTGGGAGCACTGCGCGGCGGCATTTGACGCAAAGCCGACCGCTACACCGAAGTAGCAAAGTAGGTCAGGTCAGAGGCCGGGCCGCATGATCCGGATCGCTCGGTGCCGGTGATGGCGTAGCTCAACAGCGCCAGCGAGTTCAAGGTCATCAGGCCCCACGCCGGGATGCCCGACCGACTCGATCCGTGTGCGGAGGGGCCGCTGCAGGAAGACGGAGGACCTCGACCTGTCGAGTTGCAGGCTTCGCACTGGCCGAGTCGGTGCCTGTCTGATCGTGCGGGGTTGTCGTCCTGGCTGCGGTCCCACGCCGCCAATGAGCCTTGGACGATCCTCGACGCTCGCATGTCGGGCTGGGCTGTCGGGCCGGGGTTGGTGGGCGGCGGGATGTGTGAATACTGTGGGCTGCCGCGTCGAAACCGTGTCGTTGATGGTGTCTCTACACGGTGTCGATGATCTCTTCGGCGATGTCGTGCAGCTTGGTGTTGGTGTCTTGGGAGAGCCGGGCCAGGAACAGGAACGCCTTCTCGCCGGTGATCTTGTAGCGTTCCATCAGGATGCCCTTGGCCTGCCCGATCAGGTCTCGGCTGAGCAGCGCCTGCAGCAGCTGAGCCTCCTGCTGCGCCCCGACCAGCGCCACGGCGGCGTGCGCGGCGAAGATCAGCCCGTAGTCCTCGGAGGTCTCATCGAAGGCCCTTGGGGTGTCGGAGTACAGGTTCAGGGCGCCCAGGTTGTCCTCGGCCACGAACAACTGGACGCTCAAGGAGCTGGCGATGCCGCGCTGCTCCGCGGCGGCGGCGAAGCGGGGCCAGCGTGGCTCGCTGGCGAGGTCATCGCAGCGCACGGTGTGCTGTCGCCAGATCGAGTGCAGGCTGGGTCCCTCATCCAGATCGGACTGCATCCCGTCCAGCTGCTCCACGATCGGGTCGGTGGCGGCGCGACTGTGCACGCTGCGGCGACCGGTGACCAGGCTCACCCCGGCGTGGCGCGCGCCGGGCACCCCGCCAACCGCGGCCGCTGTGATCGCCTTCAGGGTGTCCTCCACGCTGGCGTGCTGCTGCTGCAGTGAGCGCGCCAGCTGACCCATCCCCGCCGACAGGTCCCCCGCCAGGCCGGCCCACTGATCCGCGGCACCGGCCCGCGCCCGCTGGCCCTGTTCCGAGCGTTCACCACGACCCGGCCGCGCCGACCGCGGAATGTCACGATGCCTGTTGGTCACGCCCGTTGCCCCTCCAGTGCACCTCCCTGATCCGACCCGCGTCAGTCGCCGCGGGCGCGTGCCGGGTTCCCCGAGGTATTGCTCGGCCCATCACGACAGGTGGGTCAGATTCGTGCGCTGCCGCGAGTGCCGAACCGCATCCAGACCAGCAGCACGATGATCGCGCCGATGATGGAACCGATGATCCCGGCGGGCTGGAGGAAGCCGTCCTGGGCGTCCTGGTGGAAGAGCAGGTAGCCGAGGAAGCCGCCGACGAACGAGCCGACGATGCCCAGCACGATTGTCATGCCGACGGACATGTTCTGCCGGCCGGGGACGAGGAGGCGGGCGAGTGCGCCGGCGACCGCGCCGATGATCAACAGGCTGACGATGAGACCCAACATTGCGTGACCCTTCGGATTGGCGTCCACGGGTGGACGGTTGATGCGAGGCAACCACCCCTAGGGCTGCTTCGCTACACCCCTAGGGAGGGGATAGCGTCGAGTCATGGCCTCGCGCACGGCGGGCTCACCCGTCTCGATTGCCCTGGTGGACGACTACGACGTCGTCGTGGCCGGCGTGGCGCACATGCTTGCCAGCTAC
>JBKPQU010000044.1:0-6633 GCA_046734255.1 Actinomycetota bacterium | reverse complement strand
CCTCGGCCCGAACCGGCGGGACGGGCCACGGCGGCGTCCTCCTCGCGGCGCCGGCGCTGCTCCGCCTTCGCCTCGGCCTTCTTCCGGTGAGGCCCGATCACCATGATCATGTTCTTGCCGTCCTGCTTGGGCGTGCTCTCGACGTAGCCGTACTCGGCGACGTCGGCGGCCATCCGCTGCAGGAGGCGGTACCCGAGCTCCGGCCGGGACTGCTCCCGGCCACGGAACATGATCATTACCTTGACCTTGTCGCCGGACTTCAGGAAGCGCTCCACGTGGCCGCGCTTCGTGCCGTAGTCATGCGGGTCGATCTTGAGGCGGAGCCGGATCTCCTTCAGGACCGTGTGCGCCTGGTTCTTCCGCGCCTCTCGGGCCTTCATGGCCGACTCGTACTTGAACTTGCCGAAGTCCATCAGCTTGCAGACCGGTGGCCGGGCCTGCGGTGCGACTTCGACCAGATCGAGATCGGCTTCCTGGGCCAGCCGCAGGGCGTCCTCAACCCGGACGATCCCGACCTGTTCCCCGTTGGGGCCGACCAACCGCACCTCTGGTACGCGGATGCGGTCGTTGATCCTAGGCTCGCTGATGTGCCGCTCCTTCACGCCGAGTGGTGACCGCCAGACACGGGAAAGGCTCCCGTGCATGGACACGCGGGAGCCTCAACCGCATCACCGCCACGCCGCGACCCGCCGGCATGACGCGCCCCGCCGAAGCGGGGCGGACCGTGAACCCGGCACCGGCTGCGGGCGATCTGCCGGACACGGGTGGGAGAGGCTCCACTTGTCGCACCGGGTCGCCGGACCCGGTCGGCCGAACTCCCAGGGTAGCAGCCTCGTCACGAAACGGGGGAATCCCCCGCGGGTGCCGAAGGCGGTGGCCACGGGCCGTGACGGACTGCATCGACCCCTATCAACGCCGCTGGTGGGTCCGGACATTCCGGGCGGGCGCTCAGGCGACGTAGGCGTCCGTGCGGGCCGCCTGCTCCTGGTAGGGCGCGCGACCGGCCCGGGCCGCCAGGTCCGCCGCCCGGTGGCGAGAGCGAGCCGCAAGGGCCAGGCCGACGAGGGCGACCACCGCGCCGCAGCCGCCGACCACCGCGAACCCGGCGCCGGGCCCCCACCGGTCGATCGCCGCCCCGGCGATCGGCGCGCCGGCGGCCAGGCCGAGGGTCAGCGAGGAGCCGTGCCAGCCCATCGCCTCGCCCCGGACGCGCTCGGGCACCAGGTGGCTGACCGCCTCCGCGGTGGCGCTGAGCACCGGCGCGCACAGGGCGCCGGCGGGCAGGATGGCGATCATCAGCCACGCCGGGCCCGGCGCGAGCCCGATCGGGATCGTCAGCACGGCGAGCCCCAGCAGCAGGACGAACGGCGGCATCGGACGGCGGGCCGCGCCGTACAGCAGGCCGCCGATGATCGAGGCCACCCCCCAGCTCACGAAGACCAGCCCGGTGAGCGTGACCGCGCCGTGGTCGCGCAGCAACGCGACCACGCCGACGTCCGTGCCCGCCAGCACCATCGCAGCGGCGGCAGTGGCGGCGAAGACCGCGAGAAGGGACGCGCTGACCCAGCCGAAGCGGCGCCTACGGGCAGTGGCGCCGGGTGCAGCGATCGCGGCGGAGGTCTCGGGCGCGGCGTCCGGGCCGCGGGTGGGTGGGTTGAGCAGCAGCAGGCCCACGCCCGAGGCGACCGTGAGCACGCCGACCCCGATCAGCGCCGCCTGGGTGGAGATGCCGGTCGCCACGGCCACCCCGATCGCCGGCCCGGCCATGAACGAGATCTCGACGCCGATGGAGTCCATCGCGTACGCGGTGCGGCGGCCGTCCGGAGGGACGAGCACGGACAGCGACTGCCGGACGACGGTGAACAGCGGGAGGCCGAGCACCCCACCGACCACCGCGACGAACAGCAGCGCGCGGTAGCCGACGAAGGGCGCGACCGACCACACCACGGCCTCGGTGATCACCGAGGGGATCAGCGCCTTGCGCAGGCCGAACGTGTCGACGGCGCGGCCGAGCGCCGGCGCCCCCAGGGCGGCCCCGAGCGTCATCGCCGTGCCGACCAGGCCGGCGGCGGCGTACCCGAGGTGCAGGGTGAGCACGACGTGCAGGGTCAGAACGATCCCCGAGGCCACCAGCGGCACGCGCGCCACCAGGGCGAACGCGAGCAGCCGGGTGACACCCGGCAGGCGCAGCACGCGGCGGTAGCGGATCAGGGACATGGCCCCCATCGTGTCAGGGGGCACCGACAGTCCCGGTAGCGATTTTTCCGGGCCTCAGGCCGCGTCCCAGCGTCCGGCCACCTGCAGCGCCTCGGCCAGGGTGAACGCACCCGCGTACAGCGCCTTGCCGACGATCGCGCCCTCGATGCCGAGCGGCACCAGTTCCCGCAGCGCCACCAGATCGGCCAGCGCCGAGACCCCGCCGCTGGCCACCACGGGACGGTCGGTGCGCTCACAGACCTGCCGGAGCAGGTCGAGGTTCGGCCCGCGCAGCGTGCCGTCCTTGGTCACGTCGGTCACGACGTAGCGGGCGCAGCCCTCGGCGTCCAGCCGTTCCAGCGTCGGCCACAGCTCACCGCCCTCGCGGGTCCAGCCGCGGGCCGCCAGGGTGGTGCCCCTGACGTCGAGTCCGACCGCGATCCGGTCGCCGTGCCGGGCGATCGCCCGCGCGGTCCAGGCCGGGTCCTCCAGCGCGGCGGTGCCGATGTTGACCCGGCTGCAACCGGTGTCCAGCGCCCGCTCCAGGCTGGCGTCGTCCCGGATCCCGCCGCTCATCTCGACCTCGACGTCGAGAGCCTCCACCACCGAGGCCAGCAGCTCCCGGTTCTCCCCGCGGCCGAAGGCGGCGTCGAGATCGACCAGGTGGATCCAGGTCGCCCCGGCCTCCTGCCACGCCAGGGCCGCGTCGAGCGGGTCGCCGTAGGAGGTCTCGGTGCCGGCCGCCCCCTGGACGAGGCGCACCGCCTGGCCGGCCGCGACGTCGACCGCGGGCAGCAGGGTCAGGGCAGCGCTCACCGGCCGACCGTACCGAGGGCGGTGCGGCTCACGAGCGCAGGGTGGCGACCCAGTTGGTCAGCAGTTGCGCCCCGGCGTCCCCGGACTTCTCCGGGTGGAACTGGGTCGCGGCGAGCGGTCCGTTCTCCACCGCGGCGACGAAGCGGGCGCCGTGCTCCGACCAGGTCACCAGCGGGGCCGCCAGCGGCGTGGCCGCGTGCCCGCCGAACTCCCAGCGCAGGACCCCGTAGGAGTGCACGAAGTAGAAGCGCTGCGCCTCGGCGCCGGCGAACAGCTCCGAGCCCGCCGGCACATCGACGGTGTTCCAGCCCATGTGCGGGACGACGCCGGCGGGCAGGCGCTCGACCGTCCCGGGCCACTGGCCGAGCCCGGGGACGCGCTCGCGGTCGTGCTCGCCCGAGCGCTCGAACATCACCTGCAGCCCGACGCAGATCCCGAGCACGGGGCGGCCCCCGGCCAGGCGGCGGTCGATGATCCAGTCGCCGCGCACCGCCCGCAGCCCGGTGACCACGGCCGAGAACGCACCCACCCCCGGGACGACGAGGCCGTCGGCGGCCAGCGCGGCGTCGGCGTCCGCGGTGAGGGTGACGTCGGCCCCGACCCGGGCGAGCGCGCGGACCGCCGAGCGGACGTTCCCGAAGCCGTAGTCGAGGACGACCACTCGCGGCGTGGTCATGCCGTGCTCATCCCGTGCTCATGGTCTGCCCGCGGGACCTGTCACAGCACGCCCTTGGTCGACGGCACCCCGGTGGCCCGCGGGTCGATCTCCATCGCGGTGCGCAGCGCCCGGGCGACCGCCTTGAACTGCGCCTCCACGATGTGGTGCGGATCCCGTCCGGACAGCACGCGCACGTGCAGCGCGATCGCCGCGTGGTAGGCGACGGTCTCGAACACGTGACGGGTCAGCGAGCCGACGTAGCCGTCGCCGATCATGGCGTACTCCTGCCCGGCGGGCTCGCCGGTGTGTACGCAGAACGGGCGACCGCTCAGGTCGACCGCGGCGGCGACCAGGCACTCGTCGAGGGGGACGGTCGCGTCGCCGAAGCGCCGGATGCCGGCCTTGTCGCCGAGCGCCTGGCGCAGCGCCTGGCCGAGGACGATCGCGACGTCCTCGACAGTGTGGTGCGCGTCCACGTGCATGTCGCCCTCGGCCGAGACCGCGAGGTCGATCAGCGAGTGCCGGGCGAGGCTGTCCAGCATGTGGTCGTAGAAGCCGACCCCGGTGCGGATCCGGGCATGCCCGGACCCGTCGAGATCGAGCTCGACGACGACCGCGGACTCCTTCGTGGTGCGCTCCAGCCGGGCCGTGCGGCTCATCGCCCTCCCCTTCCGGCCGCGCGGACCGCGGCCATCGCCTCCAGGAACGCGCCCGTCTCGGCCGGTGTGCCTGCGGTCACTCGCAAGTGGCCGGCGATGCCCACGTCCCGGACCAGCACCCCGTGCTCCAGCAGCGCCTGCCAGGCCGCCCGCTCGTCGTCCAGCCCGCCGAACAGCACGAAGTTGGCGTCGCTGGGCACCGGGACCAGGCCGAGGCCGGGCAGCGCGCCGACGATCCGGTCGCGCTGGGCCTTGATCGCCTCGACCGTGGACAGCAGGGCGGGTGCGTGCGCCAGCGCCGCGCGGGCCGCCGCCTGGGTCAGCGCCGAGAGGTGGTAGGGCAGCCGGACCAGCCGGAGCGCGTCGCAGACGGCGGGGTCGGCGGCGAGGTACCCGAGCCGGGCGCCGGCGAGCGCGAACGCCTTGCTCATCGTCCGGGTGACCACCAGGCGTTCCCGGCCGGGCAGCAATCCGAGCGCGCTCGGCGTGCCGGGCCGGGCGAACTCGGCGTACGCCTCGTCGACCACGACCAGTCCCTCGCAGGCGTCGTAGACGGCGCGGACGGCGTCCAGCGACAGGGCCGTGCCGGTCGGGTTGTTCGGGGAGCAGAGGAAGACGACGTCCGGCCGGTGCTCGGCGACCTGCGCGGCGGCGTCGTCGGCGGCGAGGTCGAAGGGGTCGCCGGTTCCACCCGGCACGCCGTAGGCCCCACCCCGCACGCCGTCGACCCAGGCCGTGCCGGTGCCCGCGCTGATGATCGGGTGCATCGAGTAGGCGGGGGTGAAGCCGATCGCCAGCCGGCCGGGGCCGCCGAACGCCTGCAGCAGGTGCTGCTGGACCTCGTTCGAGCCGTTGCCCGCCCAGATCTGCTCCTGGGCCAGGCCGTGGCCGAGGTAGCCCGCCAGGTCACCGCGCAGCGCGGTGAACTCCCGGTCCGGGTACCGGTTGAGCCGCCCCGCCTCCACCCTGACGGCCTCGACGATCGCCTCGGCCACCTCGTCCGGGACGTCGTAGGAGTTCTCGTTGGTGTTCAGCCGGACCGGGACGTCGAGCTGCGGCGCGCCGTACGGCACCCGGCCGCGCAGGTCCTCGCGCAGCGGCAGGCGCGCGTGCACCTCGGTTCCGGCTGGCGTGGGCACCGGGCAAGTCTAGGCGGGAGCCTGACCTGGCCCGCGCCGAAGCGCCAGGTCAGCGGTCATGCACCGTCTTCGGGGAAGCGGGCCTGGACGGCCTCGCCGTGCGCGGGGAGGTCCTCGGCGTTGGCCAGCGCCACCACGTGGCCGGCGACGTCGCGCAGCGCGTCCCGGCCGTACTGCACGACGTGGACGCCTCGGAGGAACGTCTGCACGCTCAGGCCGCCGGAGTGGCAGGCGCAGCCCCCGGTCGGCAGCACATGGTTGGACCCGGCGCAGTAGTCACCGAGGCTGACCGGCGCCCAGGTGCCGACGAAGATCGCGCCGGCGTTGTGCACCCGGGCCGCGACCGCCTCGGCGTCGCGGGTGTGGATCTCCAGGTGCTCGGCCGCGTAGGCGTCCACGACCTCCAGCCCGGCGTCGAGGTCGTCGACCAGCACGATCGCGGACTGCGTCCCGCGCAGCGCGGCGGCGATCCGCTCGGTGTGCTTGGTCGCCGCGACCCGGGTCTCCAGCTCCGCCTCGACCGCGGCGGCGAGCTCCGGCGAGTCGGTGATCAGGACGGCGGCGGCCATCGGATCGTGCTCGGCCTGGCTGATCAGGTCCGCCGCGACGTGCTCCGGATCGGCGGTGGCGTCGGCGAGGATGGCGATCTCGGTCGGCCCGGCCTCGGCGTCGACCCCCACCACGCCCCTGAGCAGCCGCTTCGCCGCGGCGACCCAGATGTTGCCCGGCCCGGTGACGAGGTCGACCGGCTCGCAGGCCCACTCGCCCCCGGCGGTCCGGGCGCCGTACGCGAACATGGCCACCGCCTGGGCGCCGCCGACCGCGTACACCTCCTCGACCCCGAGCAGCGCGCAGGCCGCGAGGATGCTCTGGTGCGGCAGCCCGTCGAACCCCGGCGGCGCATCCCGCTGCGGCGGGGAGGTGATCGCGATCGAGGGCACGCCCGCCTCCTGGGCGGGGACGACGTTCATCACCACGCTGCTCGGGTAGACCGCGAGGCCGCCGGGCACGTAGAGCCCGACCCGCCCGACCGGAAGCCAGCGCTCGGTCACCGTGCCGCCCGGGGTGACCTGGGTCGTGTGGTCGGTCCGCCGCTGGTCGCGATGGACCGCCCGGGCCCGCCGGATCGACTCCTCCAGCGCCGCCCGGACCTCCGGGGCCAGGC
>JBKPQU010000043.1:0-5180 GCA_046734255.1 Actinomycetota bacterium | reverse complement strand
GGCTCACTCCCTGCGACGGGGGTGGCGCCTTCGCGCCGTTTCCCCTGGCGACCGGCTGCCCGGCACCGAGCCCGCCGCGGTTGAACAGCCCCAGCCGGGGCCGCGCCCGGTACACCGTCCCGGGGCGGGACGGATCCGGTTGTCGGCGGCGTCGGGGCGGAGGTTCCTCGGTGCTCATCTGATGCCCAGCCGGGGCGCCTCGATCGCCGGGCAGGTGTCCATCACGACGTCGAGCCCGGCGGCGCGGGCGCGGGCGGCCGCCGCCTGGTCGATCACTCCGAGCTGCAGCCACACCGCCCTGGCGCCGACCGCGATCGCCTCGTCGACGACGTCACCGGCGAGCTCGCTGCGGACGAACACGTCCACGACGTCGATCGGCCACGGCACGTCGGCCAGCCGCGGATACCCGGTCGCCCCGTGCGCCGGCTCCGCCCGCGGATGCACGGGAACGATCTGCATCCCGAGGTCCTGGAGGTAGGCGCCGATCTCGTAGGCCACGCGCGCGGCGTTGCTGGACAACCCGACCACCGCCCACACACCGGGGGTGGTCAGCAGCCGGCGGATCACCTCCGGGTCGTTCCGGTGCGCCGCCGGACGGGCCGGAGGGGCCGCGTGGGCGCCGTCCGGTCCCGTGCTCGGAGTGTCGAGGTGTCTGCCGGCCATTCCCCCAGTCTGCATCCGTCTCCTGTGCCCGCGGTCGCCGGTCCCGGCACCCGATGCCGCCCGGAAGATCAAGGGAGGGGCGAAGGGGGCGGCGGAGGGGTCGATAGGGTCGAGAGCATGACCTGGCTCGTCACCGGCGGCGCCGGCTATATCGGGGCCCACGTCGTCCGCTGCCTGATGCAGTCCGGACGGAGGATCGTCGTCCTCGACGACCTGTCCAGCGGTCACCGGGACTTCGTCCCGGACGGTGTGCCGTTGGTCGCCGGGTCGGTCACGACGCCGGAGGCGGTGGACGAGGCGCTGCTGGCCGGCCCGGGGGGGCGGGCGGTGACCGGAGTGATCCACCTGGCGGCGTTCAAGTACGCGGGGATCTCGGTCGAGCGCCCGCTGCACACCTACCGGCAGAACGTCACCGGGACCCAGGTCCTGCTGGAGCGCATGCTCGTCCACGGCGTGCCCGCGCTGGTCTTCTCCTCCACCGCGGCCTGCTACGGCACCCCGGACGTCGACGTGGTCACCGAGCAGACCCCGACCCGCCCCGAGTCGCCGTACGGCGAGAGCAAGCTGGTCGGGGAGTGGCTCGTCCGCGACGTGATGCGGATCGAGCCGATGCGCGGCACCAGCCTGCGCTACTTCAACGTCGTCGGCTCCGGGTACGACGAGCTGTTCGACACCAGCGCGCACAACCTGTTCCCGATCGTGCTGAAGGCGCTGTCCGAGGGCCGGACGCCGCAGGTGTTCGGCACCGACTACCCCACCCCGGACGGCTCCTGCGTGCGCGACTACGTGCATGTGCAGGATCTTGCGCTCGCGCACGTGGCGGCGGCCGAGGCGCTGGAGAGCGGGCGCCCGCTGGAACCGGTGTACAACCTCGGCAGCGGCACCGGCCGGTCCGTGCTGCAGATCAT
Organism: Actinomycetota bacterium; assembly: GCA_046734255.1. Classification (GTDB taxonomy): domain Bacteria; phylum Actinomycetota; class Actinomycetes; order Actinomycetales; family Kineosporiaceae; genus JBKPQU01. Next base: position 3,609 of record JBKPQU010000043.1, on the reverse strand, counting down.
GGACGCCGTCCGCCGGGTGACCGGCATCGACTTCACCCCCGAGCTGTGCCCGCGGCGTCCGGGAGACCCCGCGCGGATCGTAGCGTCCGGGGACCTGGCCGCCCGCGACCTCGGCTGGGCGATGCGGCACACGGTCGAGGACACGCTCGCCGGCGCGTGGAAGGCGTGGACGGGGGCGCGGGATCAGGTGCGCGGGCGGCCCAGCGCGCGGTAGGTCCAGCCGGCGGCACGCCACCGCTGCGGGTCGAGGGCATTGCGCCCGTCGAGGATGTGCTTGGCACGCACGATCCCGCCCAGCGCCTCGGGATCCAGCGTGCAGTACTCGCGCCACTCGGTCAGCAGCATCAGCGCGTCCGCCCCGGCCGCGGCGACCTGCACCTTCTCCTCGTAGTGCAGGTCCGGCCAGAGGCGCCGGGCGTGCTCGAGCGCGGCGGGGTCGGTCACGACGACGTCGGCGCCCTGCAGCCGGATCTGCGCAGCGACGTTCAGAGCGGGGGAGTCGCGGATGTCGTCGCTGTCCGGTTTGAACGCGGCTCCCAGCACGCAGACCCGCCGGCCGAGGAACGAGCCGCCGAGTACCTCGCGGGCCAGGTCCACCATCCGGGTCCGCCGGCGCATGTTGATCGCGTCGACCTCGCGGAGGAACGTCAGCGCCTGGTCCGCGCCGAGCTCCCCGGCCCGGGCCATGAACGCGCGGATGTCCTTGGGGAGGCAGCCGCCGCCGAAGCCCAGCCCGGCGCCGAGGAACTTCGGTCCGATCCTGTCGTCGTGGCCGATCGCGGTGGCCAGCGCCGAGACGTCGGCGCCGGCCGCCTCGCACACCTCGGCCATCGCGTTGATGAAGGAGATCTTCGTGGCGAGGAAGGCGTTGGCCGCCGACTTCACCAGCTCCGCGGTGGCGTAGTCGGTCACCACGACCGGGACGCCGGCCGCCAGCTGGTCGGCGTAGGTGTCGTCCAGCAGACGTTTCGCCAGCGCGGCGTCCTCTTGCCCGGGCGGCAGCCCGTACACGATCCGGTTCGGGCGCCTGGTGTCGGCGACGGCGTGCCCCTCGCGGAGGAACTCCGGGTTCCAGGCAAGGACGGCGCCCGGCGCGCGCCGGGCGACGATCTCGGCCAGCCGGCCGGCCGTCCCCACCGGCACCGTCGACTTCCCCACGACGAGGTCGCCCGGCGCGAGATGCGGCAGCAGGCTGTCCAGCGCGGCGTCGACGTAGGTGGTGTCGGCCGCGAACTCGCCCTGCCGCTGCGGGGTGCTGACGCAGATGAAGTGGACCACCGGCTCCCCGGCACCGGCCGGTCGCCGGTGCCGGGTGGCCTCGGCGATGTCGTGGCTGAACCGCAGGCGGCCGGAGTCGATCGCCCGCCGGAGCACGTCGGGCAGCTCGGGCTCGTGGAAGGGGGCACGGCCTGCGGACAGCGCCTCGATCTTGCGCTCGTCGACGTCGATCCCCACGACCTCATGGCCGGCGTCGGCCAGGCACACGGCATGCACCGCGCCCAGGTAGCCACAGCCGATCACGGTCACGCCCATCCAGGCAGGCTACCGGGCGAAGGCCGGCGGCACGTGGGCGACGACTTTCTCCGACGGTAGTGAGGCTTCGTAGACTTCCTGCCCGTGCCGGACCTACCGCCCACCGCAGCCGTCGCCGCTGATCGCGACGCGACGGGGCCGGACGCGTTGCCGGTCCTGTTCGTGAGCTCGAACGGCACGGGCATGGGTCATCTCGCCAGGCTGATCGCGATGGCTCGGCGGCACACGCCCGCGGTTCACCCGCAGTTCCTGTCCCTCTCCCGGGCGGTGCCGGTGGTGTCGTCGGAGGGATTCACCTGGGACTACGCGCCGTCCCGCGGCGACCTCGGGATGGGCCCGCGGCGGTGGAACCGCGTCTTCGCCCGGCGGCTGGCGGCGGTGCTGGAGCGGGAGCGGCCCGCGGCGGTGATCTACGACGGCACCTATCCCTACGACGGGCTGCTCTGGGGCCTGCGGGAGGCTCCCGGAACCCGCACGGTGTGGTCCCGCCGAGGGATGTGGCGACCCGGCCAGACCGCTCGCCAGCTGGCTCGGTCGACCTTCTTCGACCTGATCGTGGAGCCGGGCGAGCTGGCCGCTGCGGCGGACCGCGGGGCGACCGCCGCGCGGCACGACGCGCTCAGGGTGGGACCGATCACCCTGCTCGACGCCGACGAGCTGGTGCCTCGCGAGGAGGCGGCGCGCGTGCTCGCCATCGACGCCGAGCGTCCCACCGTCCTGCTCAACCTCGGTGCGGGGAACCTCAGTGACCAGTCCACCGACCTCGGACTGTTCGTCGCGCGGCTGCTCGCCGAGCCGGACCTGCAGATCCTGCTGATCCAGCCCCTGATCGCCGACGAGGTCGCCGAGTTCGACCGGGTGCACGCGCGCTCGGTGTTCCCGATCAGCCGGTACCTGCGCGCGGTGGACTTCGCCGTCGCCGCGGCCGGCTACAACTCCTTCCACGAGCTCGTCGGTTTCGGGGTGCCCACGGTGTTCGTCCCGACGACCTCCACGCAGCTGGATGACCAGGTCGCGCGGGCGCGCTGGGCCGCCGAGGCCGGCGTCGCGCTGTGCCTGGAGCAGGTCAGCCCGGCCACGGTGGACGCCGCGGTCTCTCAGCTGTGTGACCTCGACGTCCGGACCCGGCTGACCGCGGCGTGCCGGCAGGTGGCCCGGCCGAACGGTGCCGGTCCCGCGATGGCTGCTGTCGAGGAGTTGCTGAGCGGGACCGCCCGGATGGCAGCCCGATGAGCCTGCTCCGGCGAACGGCGGGCCGGGTGGTCGGGTGGAGCTTTGAGGCATCCGGGGCGCCGCCCCCCGGACTGCGGCCCGGCCGGGACGTCGACCCGCGGGTCCTGGATGGCCGCCCGGTCGTCCTGGTGCTCCTGCTCGGGGCGGACGCCGCGGCTGTCCAGCGGACGGCGCAGCATCTGTCCCGCGGCACCGCCGAGGGCGGGCCGCGCGCCCTGCTCCTGCTGGACGGGCCGCACTTCGCAGCCGCACGCCGGGCCGGGGTCGCCGCCGACCACGTGCTGTCCCGCGACGAGTGGGCACAGCGGCACCCCGGGCTGTCCTGGGAGGACTACCTGGACGGCGAGCTGACCCGGTTGCGACGGGACTTCGCCACCGCGCACGTCGTCGCGCTGCCGCCGACGGGAACCACGGCGCTGGATCCCGCCGTGCTGGCCGAGGCGATGCGCCCGCCCGCGCGGCGCGGGGGCAGGACTCGGGCCGCCTGGGATCGCGCCGTCGCCCGGGTCGAGCGCCGCATCGACCGTGGCTCGGCATGAACGGCGGGGCCGTCCGGCCGGGATGACCGTCGCTCGACCGGGGTCCGGGATAGGCTGACCCGGCCATGGACCAGCCGACCGCCGCACGCCCCCCGACCGGCCAGCCGTCCGACGAGATCGCCGACGAGGTCGAGCCGCGCAGCGGGGTCAGCATCGTCGCCTGCGTCCTGAACGAGGAGCGGCACATCGCCGAGGCCGTCGCCCGGGCTCTCGATCAGGATCACCCGGGGCCGATCGAGCTCGTCATCGCTCTCGGGCCGTCCTGGGACCGGACCGCTCAGATCGTCGGGCAGCTGGCTCACGC
>JBKPQU010000042.1:0-8596 GCA_046734255.1 Actinomycetota bacterium | reverse complement strand
CGCGGCGGCGACCAAGTGTTGTTGGGCGCCGTCGTGCAGGTCGCGTTCGATCCGGCGTCGCTCCTGCTCGGCGGAGGCGACCAGCCGAGCCCGCGACACCCGCAACGCCTCCGAATGGTTCCGTAGAGTCGTCATGTTCTTACACGAGATGTACGCCGCGAGGGCCACGATGGACGGAACGAACAGCATCTGCACGCCGCCGAGGGCCCACCGCGGAGTCAGGGTCTCCAGCCCAACCCCGTGATGCAGGCGACCGAGCAGGCTGAGCCCGGCGACGACGAGGACGGCTGCCGCAAACATCGCCTGGATTCCTCGCCGATCCAGGTACGGGATCGCGAGTAGCGCTGGCAGCAGCGCCGCCAGGGGAAGGATCTTGAGCGCGAAGGGAACTAGGAACGTGATCGTCAGCATCGCCATCCAGTTACTCGCGGCGATCAGCACGAGTCCGCTCCAGAGTCGCCCCCGGACGACCAGCCGTGTCGCCTCCACCAGGGCCACGAGGAACGCGATAATCATGATGGCGAGGACGTCCAGCCAATTGCTTCGTATCAAGCCGCTCCGGAGCAGGAGGAGCGTTACGACGGCCAAGAAGGCCAGCCCGCTGTTGATGGCGCAGTAGAAGACCAGACGCTGCGTGCCCGCGTCACGGGGTCCGTGACCCCTCATGTCGGTGAACGCCCACGACCCACGGGGCGCCACATTTCCCCCAGGGTCGTTGGTCCGAAGGCCTCCTTGGTGCAGAACCGGGCGCCGACGGAGTCAGGGCTGCGGGACAGCTCGTGTTCCCGACGGACTGATAGCAGGATTACCTTTATCGTGGGGAATCGCCGAGAGATCTCCTCGGCGGCAGCGAGACCGCCGATCCCGGGCATATGCACATCCATGAGAACAAGATCAACGGTCGCTGTGGTGAGGAACTCGATGGCGTTTTCCCCGCTGTCGGCCTCCCCGACCACACAAAAGCCATCGGTCGCCTCCACGACCTGCGCCGCCGCGTGTCGGGACGCTGTCAGATCATCGACGACCAGGACGGTCACGAGGGGTCGGTTCACGCACCCAGGATCGACACGCAGACGGCGGGGTGTCGGTGGTGGTAGCACTACCACGTCGATGGGCCGTCGCTCAACAGCAGCAGAACCGCCTTAACCCGCCGGTTGACGCTCCGGTCATCGGGCAGATCGAGCTTGGCAAAGATCGCGTTGACATGCTTCTCGACGGCCCGCTCCGAGACACGGAACCCGGCAGCGATCGCCGCGTTCGACTTTCCTCGGGCCACTTCTGCCAGGACTTCCTGCTCCCGGACAGTGAGCCGGCGCACCGGCGACCCCGAGTTGCGTGCCTCGCTGGTGACCAAGGATTCCACCACCAGTGCGTCGATGAACGACCCTCCCGCAGCCACGGTCCGGACCGCATGAACGAGCTGGTCCTGGGCCGCGATCCGCTCTTTCAGCAGGTAGCCACGCGAACGGCTGCCTCCGGCGATCAGCGCACGAAGGTAGGTCGGATCCAAGAACTGGGACAGCACGACAACCCCAACGTCAGGGTGTGACCCTCGCAGCTCCCCAGCAGCTCGCACGCCCTCGTCGGACATCGACGGAGGCATCCGGATATCCGTGATCACGACGTCCGGCGCGCACTCCTCCACACACATCATCAGCTCTGGGTGGCTGCTGCAGACCCCCGTGATCTCCAGGTCAGCCTCCAGGGACAGCAACGCCTCCACACCCGCCCGCACCAGCAGGTGATCCTCAGCAATCACGACCCGGATCGGGACCATCAACCGAGCGTAATCGCCCGACCTCAACCAGTTCAACGGTGTCACACGATTCAGCGGACAGCCGTAGTCCGGGGGTTCGGCAATCCGAACCGAGAACCAGGTGGCAACCCGATCGACCAGCTGACCCCGTTCGACCACCGTGCAGCCGTGGATCGCTGGTCAACCGCTCGGAAGGGAGCACTCTCATGAAGGGTCGAACACTGCTGGCCGCGGCGCTCGTCGCCGGCGCGCTGCCCGCCGCCACGGCGCAGGTGTCGGATGCCGACACCAGCTCGACGCCCAAGCTCGCCGGGCGGGCGATCCTGCCCGCGGACACCCTGGCGCCGGGGCCGTCCTCCGGCAACTACGTCACCCCGCAGGGTGTCATCAACGGCATCCTGATCCCGCGACCGTCCCAGCCGGTGGAAGGGTTCTCTTCGATGGTCGCGGGACGCACGGCCGGGGAGCTCCTGGCCATGCCGGACAACGGGTGGGGCGGTAAGGCCAACTCCAAGGACTTCCTGATCCGCGCCTATTACATCCGCCCGGACTTCAAGACCGCCTACGGCGGCAGCGGCGCCGTCGACGTGCGTGGTCGGGTGGACTTCCGCGATCCGAACCACGTTATCGGCTTCCCCATCGTGAACGACGACACACCCGACCGCCTGCTGACCGGCGGCGACATGGACCCGGAGTCACTGCAACGCGGGGCCAACGGCGACCTGTGGGTCGGGGAGGAGTTCGGGCCCTGGATCATGCACTTCGACGCCACCGGCGTCCTTCTCGACCCGCCGTATCTGAACCCCCTCGGCGTGATGTCGCCGAACAACCCGTTCCTCACCGGCGCGCCGACGCACCGCAACAGCCGCGGGTTCGAGGGCATGGCGATCAGCCCCGACGGCCGGTACCTTTACCCCGCGTTCGAGGGCGCGATCGAGGGCGACCTGGCGGCTCATCCAAACCGCCGGTGGATCTTCGAGTTCGACACCGTCACGAAGGCCTTCACCGGCACGATGTGGAGCTACCAGACCGAGGCACCTACCGCCGACGCACCGGGTGAGCGATTCCTCGCCGACATGTGGTCGCTCGACGACAACCGCATGGTGCTCATCGAACGCGACGGCGGTAGAGGGGCCACAGCGAGGTACCGCTCTGTTTACGTCGTCGACCGGCGACACGCCGACCGGGACGGCAACCTCAGGAAGACCGCCGTCGTCGACCTGACCGCGATCTCCGACCCGCATAGGGTCTCGCTGCCCGCGATCCACGACGGAGACATCGGCATCGGCAAGATCTTCTCCGTGGTGTGCGAGTCCATCGAGGCGATCTACCCGCTGCCGGACAGCCAACTGCTTCTCGGCTGCGACAACAACCTGCCCAACACCGGCCGCAACCCCAGCATCGCGGACGACAACGAGTTCATCGTCGTCGACGTCCCCGGACTGCTGAGCAGCTGACACCTCGGTCCATCGACGTGGGGCCGCCAGCCCCGGGGCGGCGGCCCCATCTCAGCGGAGCGTTGGCTCCGCTGGCCGGCGTTGGCTCGGGCCTATCGGGGGAAGGCCCGGGCGCCGCGGCGGTTGGGAGGGCCGGCGTGAGCGCCGGTGGTGCGGCGACGCCCTGCCCGCGTTGCGCGGGCGGGTTCAATCGAAGAGCCCGAGTTCGCGACGCATCGCTTGGAGCATGGCGATCCTGGCCTGGCGTAGCTCTGGCCGTTCCCCGTCGACGTACCGCTGGCTTGCCGCGCGTGCGGCGTCCGGCGGAGCGCCCGACTCGTACTGGGTGGGCCGCCCCAGTTCGACCGTGAGGCGGTGGAACTCGTCCTCCACGCTCTCGACTGCGTCCGCGAGCGTACGGCGGCACAGCATGGCGACCTCGAACGTCAGTCCGTGATAGCGCCGCTCGACCTCGCGCAGCGCTTCGTCAGCAATCGCCTGGTCGCCCTCGGCGATCCCCGTGCGGAGGTGGGAGGCCACGGTTCGCAGCAGGAACGCCCACTCATCGGCGGTGGCATGGATCTCTCGGAAGATCCGGCGCCGATCGTCGGTCCAGCGACCAGCCTCGGCACGGGCGCGTTCCACGGCGTCCCTGCGCAGCTGACCGCGCTGAGTGAGCCAGGCCGCGATCGTCGTCGCGACACCGCCGACGAGCGCGCCGAACAGAGCAGCGACGGCCGACGAGTCCACGACCGCCATCATTCCCCGGCTTCCGCGACCGTGGCTCCGGTATGAGCCCGGTTCCCGCGCCGCCGGTTCTTAGTCAAGACAAGGGGTGGTCCGTTGGTCTCCCGCCGCGACGCCTCACGAGCGCACGTGCCAGGGACCACAATCGTCGGGGCCAGGCGGGACAGGCACGGCGAGCCAAGCACGTCGACGGCCGAATGCGTGACAAGCGGCTCCAGTAGCTCAGCTTCCCATCCCGTGGCATCCCATCCCACCAACCTCGACACCGGACGCGGTCTGGGACGCCGGACCGGCAGTCGAGGAGGCCGCCCGGCATTCCACGACGGGGCGGCCGGGCTGGTGTCGACGGCGGACCCAGATCAGAGGCCACTTTCCGATCCCGGACCCTCATGGCTGCGTGCGCCTGGGTCTGCGACGTTTGGCTCATGCAGACTCCTGGCGAACCGGCCGAGGGCGGCGTCGTCCATCCCCCGGATCGGACAAGGGGTACGACCGGCGATTACCGGACGGTGAACCGGGCCAGTTGGGACGAGCGCGTGCCGGCGCACGCGGTCGCGCCGGAGTACGCGGTCGCCCGGTTCGCGACCGACCCGGAATTCATCAGCGACGTGGTCCGGTTCGACCTGCCGAGGCTTGGCGACGTCCGCGGCCTGGACGGGGTGCACCTGCAGTGCCACATCGGCACCGACACCGTGTCGCTGGCCCGGCTCGGTGCGCGGATGACGGGGCTGGACTTCTCCGCGCCCGCGGTGGCCGAGGCCCGGCGGGTGGCGGAGCTGGCCGGGGTCGACGCCGAGTTCCTCGAGGGCGAGGTCGACGACGCGGTCGACCTGCTCGGTCCGGGGCGCTTCGACCTCGTCTACACCGGCGTCGGTGCGCTCTGCTGGCTGCCGAGCGTGCGCCGGTGGGCGGGGGTGGTTGCGGCGCTGCTGCGCCCGGGCGGGCGACTGTTCATCCGCGAGGGGCACCCGATGCTGTGGGCTCTGGACGAGATGCGCCAGGACGGCCTGCTGACCGTGGACTACCCGTACTTCGAGCGGGAGGAGCCCGTGGTCTGGGAGGACCCCGGCACGTACGTGACCACCGACGAGGTGTTCGAGCACAACGTGACGCACTCGTGGAACCACGGGCTGGGCGAGACCGTCACGGCCCTCTTCGACGCCGGGCTGCAGCTGACCACGCTGCACGAGCACGACAGCGTGCCGTGGATGCCGCTCGATCGCGGCTTCGAGCGGGTCGGCGGCGGTGAATGGCGGCTGGCGGATCGCCCCTGGCGGCTGGCTTGCTCCTACACCCTGCAAGCGGTGAAGCGCGACCCGGCCTAGAGGTCCCCCTGCGAAGCCGCGAACGGGCGATTGGCGAACCTGCCCAGCGTTGCCGCAGTCACCAGCTACGTGACGATGAAGACCCTCTCTCCCGCCACCACCCGATCAGCGATGGCCCGCTGAACCCGGTGGGGGAGTCAACCATCGGTAGCCTCTGGGGCGTATTGGTGGGTGTGAGCAGCTTGCGGGAATCGGTTGTCCTGGCGTGACCGGACCGCCGGACTTCCGAGCCTTCGTGGATGCCCGCTGGCCTGCGCTGGTGCGGTTCGCCTATGCCCTGACCGCCGACCGGGGTGACGCCGAGGACGTTGTGCAGCAGGCGTTGGAGCGCTGCTGGCGTCGGTGGCGCCATGTCCGGGTGGATGGAGCGGAGGCGTACGTGCGGACCACCATCGCCCGGCTGGTCATCTCCAGGTGGCGAGTCCGTCATGTGGTGGAGACGCCACTGGAGGGTGCTGATCGTGCGGGCAGCGCGGGTCCGGAGGAGACCGTCGTGCTGCATGACGCGCTGTGGCGTGAGTTGGCCGACCTGCCACCGCGGATGCGGGCTGTGGTGATGCTGCGGTTCGTCGAGGACCTGTCCGAGGCGCAGACCGCCGCGCTGCTCGGTTGCTCCGTCGGTTCCGTGAAGAGTCAGGCCTCGCGCGGGCTGGCACGGCTGCGCACTCGCCCCGAACTGATGAGCCTGGCCGATCCACTGTCGCACGGTGGCGGAGGTGAGCAGTCATGAATCCCCTTCCTGCCGATCTGCCCGCGGCGGTCAAGAAGGCTGTCAGCACGCACACCGGTGCCCTCGACGTCCCCCCGGTGCCGTGGGGAGAACTGGAGCGCCGTCACCGCCGGACCACATTGCGGCGGTACGGCCTCGGGGTCATCTCGGTGCTCAGCGTGGTGGGTGCGGTGGCCGCATTCGGCCCGGGCCACGACATGCTGACCAAGACGGCACCCCCGGCGGGATCACCGCGGTACTTGCAGGACCATTCCCTCGGCCGGCTGGCGAACGACCCCGCCTGGTCGGCGGCGATGCTTCGCAGGGCAGGACGTGACGCATATGTGGCCCCTCAGCGCGTGCTCTTCGCCGACGACATCGACGGCACCCGGGCGGCCCTGGTCCGCACCCGGTTCGGCAACGAGTCGATGGACTGCTGGTACTCCGGGCCGGCCGGGTCGGTCGCCTCTGCGATGAAAGAGGAGGAGTGCGATAGTCCAGCCCGGGTCAATCGGGTGCTGCTGGGCCCGACTACGGCCGATCCGCGGCACGCCACTGTGCTGGCAGTGGCCGCCAGCGGTGCCCGGATGACGGTGTGGACCAACAACGACGTCGGCGCTGACGGCCGGATCAAGTCCGACGTCGCCACCGGTCGGGAGGTCAGCCCCGGGGTGTACGCCATTCACATCGCTGTGCCGTTCCCCCAGGTCGACCTCCGATTGAACGAGCTGTCGGGGGGCGACTGGAGGGGACCGGCCTACGGCACGATTCCCAACCCGCCGCGGCTGACTGATGCCCAATGGTGGGCACGCGCAGCCCCCGGCGCCCGCGGTGACGCCAACCGGACCCCCCCACCGGGCCTAGCGGTGCAGGCAACGTACGACAGGCTGGGTCTGCGCAGCGACATCCCCGGCGCCCGCGTGCTGTGGGTCCGGCGCGGTTCAGCCGCCACCCACAGCCTGTTGGCGCTCCGCGCACCCTCCGGAGGATGGGTGCTCGTCGCCACGGACAGCACACCGCCGGTCAAAGCAGCGGACGGAAGCACCGCGTACGGGTCGGACATCGAGAGCGTGGTGACCCGTCCCGCCGGCAACCCCGACCAGCTCGCCATCGCCTGGTGGCTGACCCGACCCTCGCCCCCCGGGGGACCACAGCCGACCACCGAACTGGGCATGGTGGGGCCGCGAAACGCCGTGACCGCCCGCGTCACGGTCGCCGGGACCCGGGCGGTCACGATCCCGCTGCAGCAGGGCGCCGGTGTCGCCGACGTGCCGGACGCCGAGCACGTGATCTTCCTCGGCCGCAGCGGCCAGGCCCTGGCGAGCACGACCGTGCCCGAGCCGTGGAGCTGGGAGAACGGAACACTCAGCCACCAGATCTGACGCCGCTCGCCTTGAAGTTCGCGCCAGCGGCCTCTCAGGTTTCGGGGAACTTCTCGTGGGATCACAGATCGCCCCATGACGACATGGGATAGGACTGGCTTGTGACCTCCTTGCGCTTCGGGCTCAAGCTCAGTCAGAACGCGACCATCGAGCAGCTGCGCGACCTCTGGCGTCTCGCCGACGAGGCCGGCTTCGACAGCTGCTGGGTGATGGACCACTTCGCCACGCTGGGCGCCCGTGACGACGGCCCGATCTTCGAGACCTGGACGATGCTGGCGGCGATGGCGCAGCTGACGACGCGCACCCGGATCGGGTGCGCGGTCGTGGGCAATACCTACCGCCATCCCGGAGTGCTGGCGAAGATGGCCGTCACGGTCGACCACCTGTCCGGCGGACGGCTGGAGTTCGGCATCGGCGCCGGCTGGGCGGAGAACGAGCACACCATGCTGGGGCTGGAGTTCGGCACGAGGAACGACCGCGCCGACCGGCTCGAGGAAGGCGTCCAGATCATCAGGTCGCTGTGGACCCAGCCGCGCACCACCTTCGAGGGCAGGTACTACCGCCTGCAGAACGCTGTCGCCGAGCCCAAGCCGGTGCAGCAGCCCTACCCGCCGATCTGGATCGGCGGCTCGGGGCCGAAGAGGACGCTGCGGATCACCGCGCAGTACGCCGACGTGTGGAACGCCGCGGGCGGGAGCCCGGAGGAGGTGGCCGCGTCGTCGACGATCCTCGACCAGCACTGCGCGGACGTCGGGCGTGACCCGACCCAGATCCGGCGATCGGTCCAGGTCCCGGTCGGCGCCGACGACCTGGACCAGGTCCGAGCCACGGCTGACGGCTATGCCAAGATCGGAGTCACCGACTTCCTGCTGATCGTGCGCGGCGCCGACCCGGTGGCGATCGGGGAGCAACTCGCGGCCGAACTGCCGCGGTTGCGCGAACTCGGCTGACCCGACCGGTTCTGGGCTCCGGACGTCGCGTGGTCGCGGGTCAGGAATGACGGGCCGCGGTGCGCGCGACGATGGCGGCGTCCTCTCCGACTCCGAACAGCAGGGACGAAGCCCGCGTCCGCAGGAAGTGGACTCCGCAGAAGTACAGCCCGGGTACGACGGTGCTGGCCCCGTCGGAAACGATCGGGAAACCCATGGGGTCGAAGGCGGGAAACCGTACCCAACGGCCGTAGTCGGGGCGGAATCCGGAGGTGAAGACCACGGCGCCGAAACCGCGCAGGTCGATCTGGG
>JBKPQU010000041.1:0-12511 GCA_046734255.1 Actinomycetota bacterium | reverse complement strand
CCCGGAGTTGGCGCGTGAGCTGGCCACCCGCTGCCGGATCCAGCTGTCGACCTCCACGCTGCGCCGCTGGCCGGCCCACGACGCGCTCAAGCCGTGGCAGCACCGGTCGTGGATCTCGATCCGAGATCCGGAGTTCGCCCTCAAGGCCGCGGCCGTGTTGGACCTGTACGCCCGGATCTGGGACGGCCAACGCCTGGGCCGCAACGACTTCGTGATCTGCGCGGAGAAGACCAGCATCCAGGCCCGCTGCCGCTGCCACCCCACCCCGACCGGACAGGCCGAGGAAGACCACGTTCTCATTCGCGGCGACGAAGTCCAGGGTGTGCCCAGGTGCGGCCGCCGACGCGCTCACCCGCCTGCGCGCCTTCGCCGTCGCGGCAGTCGCGCCCGGGTGACCGAGACGCGTCCGATCCCGACGAAGCCAACGCGACGCCCTCGGCAGTGGAAGCTGACGACAGCCGGACCGACACCGGCCGGCGGGATCAGCAGCACGGTGACGAGATCGGCGGCGGCTCTGCCAGTATCATGTCTCATCCTGGTCCCTCCACCCCAGTGGGAGCAGCGCCTGATCCCGGAGGCGAAGGCTGGACGATCAAGCTCGCCAGGCGTATACGTGTGAGAGCGCTTCTTGGCCGGCCCGACGAGACCGGCTGGCAAGGTTGACGATAACCGACAGTGAGACACCCCAGCGGGGGGAGCACCATGACGGGAAAGAAGACGACCTTCGCCGGTCAACTGAAAGGCTTCGCCCAATCGGTCGACATCGTGGACGACAACAAGTTCAACGACGTCCGCGACCTTGTCTACCAATACATGCGCAGGGGCCTATACGGCGAGTACTTCGAGCTCCTGCAGGAGGAGTCGGTCGGCGAAAACGGCGAACGACGCTCGTACCTGCGCACGTTCTGGAGCAGCGAGGATCCCAAGTCGCATCAGTGGCAACTTCACCCCGCCGAGGCCAGGGACGTCAACCCGGTGACGGAGGCGTTCGTCCACGACCGGCCGATGTGGCTGGTGAGCCCGGACAAGGGACTCCTCCACCGAGCCGACAAGTCCATCGACCTATGGTCTCAATCCACGAACCTTCCTCCCTACCGCCCCGTGTCGAGCGCCGCTCGGACGGTTGTCATCCTTCCCCTCGTTCACCAGCGGAAGGCAGGCATCTACTTCCTCGAGAGCTTGCGCTACATCGACATCACGGAGGTGGCCAAGCAGGAGCTGAGGAGGCTCGGTGAAGCCCTGGCCATCCTGTACCGGCTGTGGGAGATCAACCGGGCGCAATCTTCCGGCACCACGCAAGCCATCAGGGATCTGCGTGGGCAACTTGAGCGCGCGAAGTTCCCCCGGGTGGCGAGGCCGCATGTCTTCCTCGCGTTCTCTGAGCGGGCGGACGAGAGTGTGAGGCTTGTCATCAGGGACGCGCTGAAGGAGTTCGACGACAAGCTCGAGTTCACCGACTGGAGCAAGATGAGCGAGGCGGGGAACATCAATGTGCAGATCGCAAGGGAGATCCTTGAATCCCGTTTCGGCATCTGCTACCTCTCGGAGCCGGACGAGGCGGCGCCGGGGCGCTTCCGCGACAACCCGAACGTCGTCTTCGAGGCAGGCATGGTTCATGCCCGGACCGCGGACGTCACCGACGCGGACGGCGACGAGCCGGCCGGATGGATCCCCATCCGAGAGCGGGCCTCGCCACCAGCTCCCTTCGATTTCGCGGCGGAGCGGATTCTCTTGGTTCCTCGAAGCAAGCATGGTGAGCTGAATCAGAGCATGCTCCGTGACATGCTCACGGCCAGGATCAACGCCCTGCTCCGCGAGGAGTAGCGAAGCTAGCGCCGGCGAAGCCGGCATGATCGAGTCAAGTTCGAGGGTTGGTCAGGGCCGACGCTGGAGTCGAACGCGGTCCCGCCGTCGGTGTTCCCGTTCTCCGTCCCCTACCGGCGCCTCGTCGGCGAACCGTCGCGCCCGGCCGGATGAAGCTCCCCGCTGCCCCGTGCCTGGAGATACGACCTCGTGCCCGCCAACTATGTGATCAATGACTTCGCGCCCGACCCCTACTTCGTCACGGGTCCGGGTGACATGCCTGGTGACCCGGGGATCGTCACGCAGTTCACCTCGGCTGAGCCGCCTACTCGGCGTAGTAGTCGTTGCCGCGGGAGAACTCGACGAAGACGCACGGCTGGCCCCGACCGCCCAGGCGTCGTGGCCCGGCGGGAGCAGCATGACTCCCAGGGCGATGTTCGCCAACAGCGGGGACAGGATCCCGCCTGGTCGAGAATGAAGTTGAAGCCGGAGGCTTGATGACCGCCGCCTGCTGGACAAGACTCCTTGTCGGGATGGCCGTCGAAGAACATCGCCGGCGCACTTTTCGCAAAATCGCCACTCCATCTGACCCGCTTCGGGTGAGTCGCGTGTTAGGACGAAGTTGAGCCGGAGGCCTCGTTCCGCGCCGCCTGTTGGACAGATCCCCTTGTCTGGACGCCCGTCAAACCTCAGCGAGGCGCACCGCGGAGGAAGCCGCCGAGAAGCTCCACGAGGCGACACGGTCAAGGTGATCGGGCACTGGCAACCGACCGAGAATTCGACCTGCCACATGGCGAAAAGGGACGTTCCACCCACGAGCTGGTCGCGCGAGACATCGGACTCGTGCTGGGAGACAGGACCGTTCCGCTCGAGCGCTTCGACCGGTCCATGCTTGCGGCACCGGACGTGGGATCGACCGATGGGTTGACGGGCGAGGGGATCGGTATGGACTTCTAGTCCAACTCAGAAATGACTTCACAGCTCGGGTAGACAACTCGGCACTGCCCACCTCACACTGCTGCTATCAGGCTTCCAAGGACTGGAGCAGACACAAAATGGCGCAGAAAGTCGTCACGACCCTGATCGACGACATGGATGGTTCGGAAGCCGCCGACACCATCACGATCGGGTACAAGGGCTACACGTACGAGCTCGACCTCTCGGAGAAGAACCTCGCCAAGCTCGAGAAGGCGGTCGGCCCATTCGTTCAGGCAGGTCGTCGGGTAGGCCGCGTGGGCGGCGCGTCGCGCGCTACACGAGAGCCGGTGAGCAAGCGGGTGCCGTCGGACTCGACAACTGTTCGGGCGTGGGCGCACGCCAACGGCGTCGACGTGCCCACACGGGGCCGCATTCCCAACGCCGTTCGGGAGAAGTTCGAGGCCGCGCAGGGGCGCTAGAACCGAAGATCGAAGCGAGCCAGGGGCGGTTCCGGCCACGTGTCGGGCCGCCCTTCGCGTTCTCTTGGTTGTCCACGTCCCGCTTGATCATGGCCACGATCAAGACGTTGCCGGCCGTCAGCGCCGCCGCTTCCCGCGACAGCCAGGTGGTGAGGGAGCCGCGCTGGGTCAGAGCAGGTCGTAGAGCCTGGACAGCACCGGCGGCCTGAACCTGGACCGGCCATGGCGTCCTGGCCTACGACCTCGTCAAGATCGCAGGTCTCACCGCGTGAGACCACAGCGCACAGACCATGTCGCCCCAACCCAGACGACACGGCCAGGCGCGGGGTCGTACTCCAGGCTCCCGATTCACCCATCGGGCGGTTCTTCACGTCGAAGTAGCTCGCTAACGGCTGGGTGCGACGATGATCTCTGTAGTGAAGGAGGGCGTGCCGCCGACGATGGTGTGCGTCCCGGGGGTCAGCGGGTGCAAGTGCGCGACCCAGCCGTGCCCAACGGACAGGCCTGTCGTTCCGGCCGGCTGGCCGAAGACATTGTCAGCGGGAAGGACGATGCTCATCAGTCGCGTTTCCACCTCCTTCACGGGCACGGACTGGCCATCGACCGTGACCGAGGGAGCGATCTTCACGTCCGCCTGCTCCGCACAGGTCCGCAACTCGGCTTCGGTGGTGCCGTTCCCCTCGAACGTGCTGCACTCGAACGAGGATGCGGCGACGAAGATCTTGGTGCCGGGCGTTACGGTGCACGATTCGACGCCGCTCGGCCCCAGCGGCGCGACCGTGCGGCCGCCGAGGTTCCAGCATCCGAAGTCGGCACCGCCGGTACCGAATGAGTTTTGGGCGGACGGCGTCTCGAGCACCGTTGTCCATAATGCAGTGAGGTCGGCGTCGATCCTGGTTGGCGGCGGGGCGGCGCTGGCCGCGGGTGCGGTCACGCCAAGCGTTGCCGTGGCGAGCAACAGCACGGCAACGAGACGGGACATATTAACGAGACGGGACATATTAACGAGACGGGACATATTAACGAGACGGGACATATTAACGAGACGGGACATATCCACCCCCAGGCCTTTCCTCGACTCGAGGCACGCGCACCCAGGGCGATCTCCAGAGAGTGCTCGCTGAGATGTATGACGACTCTACGCTCATGCCGTTTGAAAATGCTGGCGCGTCGATCCGGTCCGTCGATCAGTGTTGACTGTGGCCTCCACGCACCACTCGGATTTCCTTGGCCAGCGGGCGCGAGGCTCGGGAGAGCGGTCGTGTCGCGCCGCGCGGGCCACATCTCGACGAGGGGCGTCGTGCTCGTAGGTCCGGTGGGCTCCGCGGCGCCCCACGAGGCGTCCTCGGCGAGGCGGGCGACGTCGAGCGGGATCACGATCGGGTCGGTGCTGGGCCACCAGGGAAGATTACGTTCGTGCCTGCGCAGCACCCGGCGGAGTTCTCCCGGCACGGCCGTCGAGCTGACCCGGGCGCCACCACACCGCGCCCTCCGTGCCTGGCTGCCGGCGTAGACGAAGCGGTGGCGCACCGGCAGCTTGGAGAGCCAGTGCCGGGCCAGGCATCAGCTCGCCGGCACCTGTGTCCGGGCTCGCGCGAGGTCCCGGGCGGTCTTCTGCTCGGCCTTGGCACTTGCTGTCCGGCGCCCGACGCGGAGCTCGCCGCCGCCCGCGACCCGGATGTTCTTCACCCGCTGCGTGGTTCCGCGCGGCGCCACCAAGTAGGTCTGGCCGTCCACCGTGAGCAGGTGACCGGCGTCGAGCGTCACTCCCCGCTGGACCGCCCGCGGACCGGCAGCACGCGCGACCCCAGCACGCTGATCCCGACGTGGGTCAGCCACGCCACCGTCCAGTTGAAGATCCGATCCACGCGCGTCGGGGCGGTGTACCGCCCGTCGGCCTCTGCCACCTGACTTCCCTCCCCGATATCGGCCGCCTCGTGCCGGGCACAGCGTACGGCCCGGAGACGTCGACAGCGCCGGAGCAGGTCGGCGTCCGGAATCAACCCGGACTGCATGATCGGACCCGATTGCATGATCAGCGCGGGGGAGGGAGATCCCGAGCGCAGGTCGGGACACCGGTCCCGTGTGTCCGGGACAGCTCCGGGTCCACGGTTTCGTATGGAAGCCAGTCACCCCTGAGGAGCTTGAGATGTCCACCATCATCGTCGAACAGCGGCAGCCGAACACCGTCGCCTCGCCGTTCTCAGGGCGGGTCAGATGGGCAGCGGCCGCGTTGCTCGTCACCGGCGCCGTTCTGCAGGTCGCCGAGTTCCTGCTCGAGAATCCCGTGAACGACACCGCTGCGCGCGTCGCCTACTGGGAGCAGCACCTGACCCGCATCGGGCTGTCCGAGGCGGTCGGCCTGCTCGCCGTGCCGTTCCTGATCGGCGCATTCGCCGTCATGGTCGCCCTGGCCCGCGTCCGGTCGCCGCGCCTCGCCTGGACCGCCGCGTGCTTCCTGACCTGTGCGATGGTCGGCCTCGCCGCCGTCCACGGCTTCGAGATGATGGCCTACACGCTCGTGCGCGCGGGAAACCCGAGCGCCGCCATCACCGGGCTCGAGGCCACCAACATCGGCCCGCCCGGCGTCGTCCTGTTCGCGCTGTTCCTCGGCGGCGCGGCGCTCGGCACTCTGACCATCTCGATCGCGCTGTGGCGCTCCCCGCTGGTTCCCCGGCTGGCCCCGGTGCTCATCGTCGCCTTCGCCGTGCTCGACTTCGCGGTAGGCCAGCCCGTGATCAGCCACCTGGTGGCGCTCGCCGGCGGGGTGGTTCTCGCCTGGGCGGTCCTGACCGGGTACTCCCGGAAGACCAAGACCGCAGGACAATGACGAGACCATGGCCAGTCGCCGGTCAGCCTGGGCCCCCGCGCTCGTCGCCGGGGTCACTGGCGCGCTCTCGGCCGCCACGCTGGTTCTGGCAGGGCTCAACCAGGAGAGTCTGAGCCAGTTCATCGCCGGGAACCAGGCGAACATGTGGCTGGCCGGGCTTGCCTTCGGCCTCGTGGCAGCCCTGGTCCTGCGTGATCGGCCGGACAACCGGCTCGGGCCGATCTTCGCTGTGGCGGCTCTCCTGGAGGCCGTCTGCGCCGCTGCGGCGGAGCTGGCGAAGCACGGGTTCCGGACCGGTGCGCCAGTCAGCACCGATCTGGTGGCCTGGCTCGGCAGCGTCCTGTGGATGCCGGGCTTCCTGTTGCTTCTCGTCGCGGTCCCGTTGCTGTTCCCCGACGGCCGGCTCGCCTCACTCCGGTGGCGCTGGCCGGCCGCGGCCGCGCTCGCGGGGTGGACCCTCGCCGTCTTCGCCTACGCCACGACCGACGCCTCCGTCCAGGACGCGTTCCCTGAGGCGCACAATCCCTTCGACCTGCCTGTGCCGGACGGCCCGCAGCTCGCAGTCGCCCTGGTCGGGTTCTTCACGGCCGTCGGGGTGGGCGTAGCTGCCCTCGTCGCGCTGGTGCTCCGCATGCGGCGGCTCGGCCGGCCTGAGCGGGCACGGTACGCCTGGTTCGTGGCCGGGGTCGTACTCGTGCTGGCGGTGTCGGAGTCGCACCTTCCCGACGTCGTGACCTTCGCGGGCAATGCGCTCGCCGTCGTCGCGTTCGGCGTCGGGATCATGCGGTACCAGTTGTTCGACATCGAGGTCGTGCTGTCCCGGGCGGTGGCCTACACCGTGCTGACCGCAGGCGCTCTCGCCGCGTACCTGCTGGCCGCGACCGTCCTCGGCGCCCGCACCGAGGCCGGCGTCGGGCCCGCGGTGGTCGCGGCGGTGGTGGCCCTCCTGCTCGCCGGCGCACGGCAGCGGGTCCAGCGTATCGTCGATCACCTCCTGTACGGCGAGCGGAGCGAGCCCCTCGAAGCGCTGACCGACCTCGGCGAGCGCCTCAGCGCGGCCCTCGACGCGGACGCCGTGTTGCCCGCGGTGGTCGAGGCGGTCCGCCAGACGCTGCGCCTCCCGTACGCCGCCGTCAAGCTGGCCGGCGAGGACCGCCCTGCCTGCGAGTCCGGCGACCCGCCGGGCCGGACCGCCGAGTTCTCGCTCGCCCATGCAGGCACTCCGGTCGGTTCGCTCGTCGTCGGCCTGCGCCGTGGCGAGTCCGCCCTCTCCGCGGCGGACGCGCGGCTTCTCGAGGCGTTCGCCCGCCAGGCGGGCGTCGCGGCGCACGGCGTCCGGCTCACCCGTGACCTGCGGCGCTCCCGCGAGCGCCTGGTCGTGGCTCGGGAGGAGGAGCGGCGTCGGCTGCGCCGGGACCTGCACGACGGTCTGGGGCCCGCGCTCGCCGGGATCACGCTCGGGCTGGAGACCGCCGGCCGGACGACTGCCCGCGAAGGGTCGGCCGCCGCGCCAGTCCTCGAATCGCTGCGGGCCGAGACCGCGGCATGCGTCGACGAGGTGAAGCGGATCGTCGCCGATCTGAGGCCGGCCGCCCTCGATCAGATCGGCCTGGTCGCCGCGCTGCGCCAGCACGCCGATCTGCTCACCAGCCGCTCGTCGGGCCGGCTCCAGATCGACGTCGCGGTCGTGCCACAGCTGCCCCCGCTGCCGGCCGCCGTCGAGGTGGCTGCCTACCGGATCGCCCTGGAGGCCATGACCAACACGGCCCGGCATGCGGACGCTCGTCTGTGCACGGTCTCCGTGGAGCTGAACGGCAGCCTGTACGTGACGGTTCGTGACGACGGGTCCGGCGTCCCGGTCCGGACGCCGGGCGTCGGCCTGGGCTCGATGCGGGACAGGGCCGAGGAGCTGGGCGGCGAGTGCACCGTCGTCTTCCGGGAGGGCGAGGGGACGAGCGTGGAAGCGATGCTGCCGGTGGGATCCGCATGACGATCCGCGTCCTCGTCGCCGACGACCACCCGGTGTACCGGAAGGGCCTGGCCGGTGTGCTCGCCGAGGGCGACGACATCGAGGTGGTGGGGGAGGCCACCGACGGCGCCGACGCGCTCACGCAGGTGGTCGAGCTGCGGCCCGACGTCGTGCTGATGGACCTGCACATGCCCGGCGTCAACGGGGTGGAGGCCACGCGCCGGCTGGCCGCCGACGCGCCCGAGGTGTCGGTGCTGGTCCTGACCATGTTCGACGACGACGAGTCGGTGCTGGCGGCGATGCGGGCCGGCGCCCGTGGCTACCTGGTGAAGGGCGCGGCGGGGGAGCGGATCCTCGGCGCCGTGCGCGCCGTCGCGGCCGGTGAGGCGGTCTTCGGCGCGGACGTCGCCGCCCGCGTGCTCGGCGTCCTGTCCGAGGACTGGCGAGGCGGGCGCGCCACCGGCCCCTTCCCGGCACTGACCGACCGGGAGCGCGAGATCCTCGACCTGATCGCTGCCGGCCGGTCCAACACCGAGATCGCGCGCCGGCTCGTCCTCTCGGACAAGACCGTGCGCAACAACGTCTCGAACATCTGCGTGAAGCTGCACGTCGCCGACCGGGCGCAGGCCATCGTCCGGGCTCGGGAGGCCGGCCTCGGAGGCGGCCGGTAACGGTCACAACCGTGACGACGATTGGCAGGATCGGACCCGGTTGCATGACCAGCGCAGGATCAGGTTCCGGCGATTATCACGCGGGCGGGGGTGAGGTCCGGGGCGAGGACGTGCTGGCCTTCTTCAAGCTGATCGACTCCCAGGTCCCGCGGTCGTTGGACATCCACGTGGTGCTGGACAACCTGTCCGCGCACACCAACCCGCAGGTCACCACCTGGCTGGCGCACCCGCGACGGGCCCGCTGGCGCCTGTACTTCACCCCGACCTCGAGCTCTTGGCTGAACCTGGTCGAACGATGGTTCAAGCACCTCCCCGACCGGCGGCTGCGCCGCGGGATCTTCACCAGCGTCCCCGCCCTCATCGACGCGATCATGTCCTGGCGTAGCGTTCGCCGATGCCCGTGAGGTCGGCAAGCTCCGCTGACGTGACCGAATCAACCTTCACCAACTCGGTGTAGAGGCCGAGCCGGTCGCCCAGATAGACATGCATCAACTCCAGGGCGCCGATCGTGGCCTGGAAGATCGAGTCCGCGAGCGCGTCGCGTCGACCGGTGTCTGAGGACGTGGGACTGGTTGTGGTCATTCGGGGCCGCCTCCTCGCCGTGATGTCACCGCCGGCGATCGCGGGGCGGCCGAGGGTCGTACCGGGCGCGCCCCGGTGAACTCCACGTCCTACGTTAATGAGCGGTGCACCGCACGCCAAGCGGGCGGCAAATGCAGCTGTGTGAGCCGACCAGTGCGCAGCGTCTTGTTCGCTCGCTCTGCGTTAGCGGATACCCGTCTGCAGGCGGACCCGACGAAGACACTGGGCGTGCCTTGCGCCGATCCCAGCCGTACGCAGGCCTCCGACCGAGGATCGGCAAGTGGTCGAGGGTGCGCCCGGCGTTCCACCCGGTGAACTCGATGGCGTACCGGATGTGAGCCCGTTGACGCCGCGGCCTGCCCGTGCGTGCGCTTTCGGTGTACGTTCGGGCCCCGGGACGCGTGTCCTGCGGGCCAGGCCTCGGCGTCCGAGTTTCGATGACGGGTGCAGCGCTGTGGCAGCTCCTGAGATGTCAGCCGGCTCTGATTCTCGTCATGTCGGCGTGTGCGCGGCTGGTCCGCAGAGGCCACCCCGCACGATCCGCAGCAGCTGCTTGCGACGATCACTGAAGACGCCTCGTCGAGGCGCCGACGCGGGGCACAACACGCTACCCGGCAACGAAGGCGTGACCGAGTTCGTGAAAGCGCCCCCTCCGCGCGGGCAGTCCCTAGCCATCAATCATGGCTGGCACAAGGTATCCGACACCGCCGTCGGGCTTGCTTCGACGTTTGGTGACGTCACCCCCTGGGCTTCCCATCGGCAGCGATCGCGGACATCCAATGTCACTCCGCCACCCGCATCCGAGCTCCCACCCGCATGCAGTCCCCGACTGCCATGGCGACGACCGGCCCGGTCAAGCGCGTCAGCGTCAGAAGGTGGTAGCTGTGACAGGGGATGTCAACCTGGAAGGTGGGGGTTCGTGGGCCCCCCTGCGGGGCTGGAGTGGGATGGCGCTCATGGCCGGTGGCGCGCTCTTCCCCGTGGCCACGCTGCTCCATCCCAGCCTCGAGACCGCCGGTACGATCATCGCGGGCGAGGCGAGGCTGGTCGCTGCCCACGCCCTGTTCACGGTGTCGTTGGGGCTGGTGCTGTTCGGCCTGCCTGGGCTGTATGCCGCGATGCGCGGCGGCATGAAACGGCTGGGAGCGGCAGGATTCTGCCTGGCATTCGCCGGCACATATCTGTTGGCCGTCTCGGGCAACTTCGGGTTCCTCGCCCCGGTCCTGGCCAGGAAGGCTCCGGGCGCGATCGATGCCCTCAGCGGCTACCCGCCCGTCGTGATGCTCAACGCGCTGGCAGCCATCGGATTCGTGCTCGGCTACATCCTGTTCGGCCTTGCGATGGCCAGGGCGACCCCGACCCGCAACCCCGGGATTCTGGTGGCGGTCGGCGCGCCGGCCCACCTTCTCGGCTTCGGGATGTCGCAGCTGATTTCACCGGCCATCTGGCCGGTCGCCGTCGTGGGCGCCGCCAGCCTAGGAGCGGGCCTGGCGTGGGCAGGCTATCGGCTATGGCACACGGGCGCCGCGGAGCACGGCCGCTTCTCAATATGAGGAAACCAACATGACCACCAGTTCCTCCCCAGACCTCGTCCATAACTCCGAGCGCAACCCCCGGCGGGTCCGGCTCATCGTCTTCCGCGTGCTCGCGACGATCGCCGGACTCTTCTTTCTCGTCGCCGTCTGCCTGCACGTCCCCGCCCCCTGGGTCATCCTGCAGGCTGACGAGCCGCACCCCGAACTGCACCGCTGGTTCATCACGGTCTCCGGCGCCGTGGACGTGATCGGCGCCGGAGCGTTGCTCGCGCTGGTTCAGCGACCGCGCCGTACCCTCTTGGTTGCCGAGTGGTCCCTGGCGGTGATCATCGCCGGTGTCATCATCCTTCCCTTCCAGCCTTGGTTCGCCGCCTACCTCGCCCTGGGAATCCTCCCTCTGGTCTCTTATCCCTACTGGGGCGAGGTCCGGGCCTTCCCGCGCTGGTGGGCCGGTACGCGCCGAGACATGCTCGTCCTCGCCATAGTGGCCGGGGCGGCCCTGCTCATCACAGCCGCCTTCGCCCTCCCCCGCCAGCTCAGCGGCACCGACGCGGCAGCCCAAGCGAACTGGTGGTCGGACTACGCCGAACACGTCAGCGTGCTCGCGATGGCCGGAGTGCTGGCCGCCAGCCGGGGACCCGGCTGGCGGATCCTGGCGACCCTGTGCAGCGGGGTATGGCTGTACCTCGGTCTCGTAGCATCCCTGGTACTGCCCCACCACACCGGCAGCTGGGGCCGAGTGGGCGGCGTGCTCGCCGTCCTGGTCGGCGCCGCCTTCGCCGTCATCACATGGCAAAGAGCTCACGACCCGACCAGCGCTGCGAAGTGACGCGTTGCCGACGTCGAGGTCTGCTGTCCCGCCCTGCGAAACCCGGCGCTAGCAGTGCCCTGCGACCCAGGCATCCGGCTCGAGCCTGACCGCGTCAAGGGCACGACTCTCGTCCCGTCGACGCGATAGTCCGATGGCTGCAGGACTGGAAGATCGCCATCCAGACCAACATGGTCAAGCTAGAACCACGACCGCACGACTGCGACGAACGGATCTACCTTCTGTCCGGGTGCATGCGATTGGCATTCGCGGCGTCGGACGCAGCTGCCGTCGACGGCGTGGATCTGAGTTCAGTGGGCTCTGGTGGTGAGTACGTAGGCCCCGGCCGGTGAGACCGTGACGTGACGTCAGGGTCCGGGTGCGGGCCGTCACCGCGTGATCCTTTTTGACACCTTCCGCAGTGCTCACGAGGGAGACCACCCCATGGCCATCCCGTCCAGTATTGATGCGATGAAAAAGCGGGGCCTCGCTCCTCGTGACCCTCCGCTCGGATGCTGGAGGTGCTCCACGCCAACGATGAAGGAGGCTCAGGTGGAACGGTACGCGAGCACGTGCGACGGGCAGCAGTACGTGGGCATCGACTTGCACCGACGGCGGACGGTGGTCGTGCGCCCGCGGGGGCGGCTCATCCTGCCGCGTCTGGTATCAAATCTGGTGCGAGTTGCTGTCGGCTCCTGCGTCCATAGGCGGCTGGTGGGGGAGTGGGTGAGGGCGTAGTGGCTGGTAGAGGCTGATGTACCCGTTGTCCGGTGCTCTCATAATCCGTCGGTCGTGGGTTCGAGCCCCACCCGCCCCACCTATCTGACCTGCGGGAATGGCTATTGGGCGACGTCGCCCCGGGCGTTCTCATCCCCGTTAGTCCGCACCTGGTCCGCACGAGCTGCGCGAGCCGCGA
>JBKPQU010000040.1:0-15538 GCA_046734255.1 Actinomycetota bacterium | reverse complement strand
ACGCTGATCGTCGCGCTGGTCGACGGTCTGGGCGTGGCGGTGGCGGCCTACCTCCTGCACGTGCCCCTGGCGCTCCCGCTCGGGGTGCTGGTCTTCCTGGGCGCGTTCGTACCGATCATCGGTTCGCTGGTGTCCGGGTCGGTGGCGGTCCTGGTCGCGCTGGTCGACCAGGGCCCGCTGACCGCGCTGCTGATGCTGGCCGCCGTGATCCTCGTCCAGCAGATCGAGGCGCACGGCCTGCAGCCGTTCCTGCTCGGACGCGCGGTCTCGGTGCACCCCCTCGCGGTGATCCTCGCGATCGGGGCCGGCGTCCTGCTCGGCGGGATCGTCGGTGCGCTGTTCGCCGTCCCGACCGTGGCGGTGGTCAACGTGGTCGTGGAGTACCTCCACGAGACCTCCGACGGTCAGGATCCCGAGGAGGCCGGGGCCGGGCCGGGCATCGGGGAGCAGGAGAAACCGGTCCCCGAGGTGGACTCCCCGGTCGCCGACCGGCCCGAACCCACCAACGTCTCCACCGCGTCCCGGTGACCAGCTCCCCGATCACGGCCGCCGACGTGCGGACGGCACACGCGCTGCTGGCCCCGGTCGTGCGCTGCACGCCGCTGGAGCCCTGCCGGGTTCTGTCGGACCGCTCGGGCGGCGAGGTGCAGCTGAAGTGCGAGAACCTGCAGCGCGCAGGATCCTTCAAGATCCGCGGTGCCTACACGCGGATGGTGCGGCTCTCCCCGGAGGAGCGCGCCGCCGGGGTCGTCGCTGCCAGCGCCGGCAACCACGCGCAGGGCGTCGCGCTGGCCGCACGGATCCTCGGGCTCAAGGCCCGGGTCTTCATGCCCGCGGGGGCGGCGTTGCCGAAGGTCGACGCCACCCGCGGGTACGACGCCGACGTCTCCTTCGCCGGGCACACGGTCCACGACGCGCTGGCCGCGGCCGAGGACTTCGCCCGGCGTGAGGGCGCGGTGCTGATCCATCCGTTCGACCACCCGGACGTCGTGGCGGGCCAGGGCAGCGTGGGGCTCGAGATCGTCCAGCAGTGCCCGCGGGTGCGCACGGTGCTGGTCCCCACGGGCGGGGGTGGGCTCGTCGCCGGCGTCGCCGCCGCGCTGGCCGGCCGGAATCCGGCGATCGAGGTCGTCGGTGTGCAGGCGGAGGGTGCGGCGGCCTACCCCCCCTCGCTGGCCGCCGGCGTCCCGACCGCCCTGGCGAGGATGGCCACGATGGCCGACGGGATCGCCGTCGGCAGGCCCGGGGACGTGCCGTTCTCGGTGATCAATGCGCTCGGGCTGAACGTGCTGACGGTCAGCGAGGAGTCCATCTCGCAGGCGCTGCTCCTGTTGCTGGAACGGGCGAAGCTGGTGGTCGAGCCAGCCGGCGCGGTGGCGGTCGCCGCGCTGCTGGACGAGCGGTACGCCTTCACCCCGCCGGTGGTGGCGGTCCTGTCCGGCGGCAACATCGACCCGCTGCTGCTGATGCGGTTGATCGGCCACGGGATGGCGGCGGCCGGCCGCTACCTCCAGCTGCGCCTCCATCTGCCGGACCGGCCGGGCGCGCTGGCCGCCCTGCTGGCCGTCCTCGGCGAGGCCGAGGCCAACGTGCTGGAGGTGCAGCACGTCCGCACAGCGCCCGACACCCCGGTGGATCGGGTCGAGGTGGTGCTCCGGCTGGAGACCCAGGGTCCCGAGCACCGCAGGTTGTTGCTGCTCGCCCTGGACTCGGCGGGCTACACGGTGCTGGCCGGCTGACCGATCACCCGACCGGAGGTGCCGGGGAGACCGCCGGGGTGATCGGCTGCTCGTCGACCAGCGAGATGTCGACCTGCCGGCGACGAGTCGGCGTCCCGAGGATGTAGAACAGCACGCCGAGCGCGATGAACAGCGCCAGCGGGACCAGCTGGGACACCTCGTACTGGAACCGCTGACCGGCGAACTCCTCCGGCAGCGAGGCGTCCCAGCCGCTCGGGTGCAGCGAGGTCATGAACCCGGGCCAGAGCAGCGACAGCGTGGCCACCAGCGCCCACACCCAGGTCAGCGCGCTGATCACGAACGCCACCCCGTTCCCGCCGGGGATCCGGTACGGCCGGGGCACGTGCGAGTGGTTGCGGCGCAGTATGTACAGGGCCGGGAAGATGGACAGGTAGGACAGCGTCGTCGTGGAGATGGCCAGCCCCAGCGTCGCGGTGAAGTACTTGGCCGCGTTGCCCGAGGTCAGCGAGTAGGCCGCAACGAAGATGATCGTGGAGATGGCACCGGAGAGCAGGTTGACCGCGATCGGGGTGCCCCAGCGCTTGGAGAAGACGCCGAGCCACCGCGGGCCCGCGCCGTCGTAGGCCGCCACAGCCTGGGCCCGGTCCGCGCCCATGATCCAGGTGGTGCCGCTGGAGAGCAGCGCCCAGATGAACCCGGCGGCGGCGAGCTTGCCGAGGAACGCCCCGGCACCGGTGAGGGTCGCGGTCACCGTGCCGTCCGCGGCTGTGGTGACGGTCCCGCCGTACACGGTGAAGACTGTCCTTATCGCGCTGATGAAGCCGTCGAGGCTGGTGATCTGCGTCGCCGGGAGGACCAGCAGGATCGCCAGGATCGGAAGTCCGTAGCACAGAACCGACACCGCCATGGCTCGGATCACGGTGTAGGGGACGTCCTTCTGCGGGTTCTTCATCTCGTCCCCGGCGGCGTTGGGCAGCTCGAAGCCGACGTAGTTGAAGAACAGCACCGGCACCGCCGCGATGAAGATCGCGAAGGTGGGGGAGAAATCCCCCCCGGCGACGCCGTGGACGCCGTGCTGGATCGCGTACAGCACCACCGTGAAGGTGAAGCCGCCGAGCAGCAGAATCCGGCCCCAGGCCCCGATCGTCGGGATCCACTTGCCGACCCCGAACGACAGGATCGCCGCCCAGGTGGCGAACCAGATGAACAACAGCGCGAAGAGGTAGCTGCCGACGTCGTTGAGCTTGAAGAAGAAGTCGTTGAATACCGACAGCGCTGTGATCGTCAGCGCGCCACCGAGCCAGATCGGGTTGGACAGCCAGTAGAGCACCGAGTTCACCCCGGCGACGAAGCGCCCGAGGCTCAGCTTGGTCCAGATGTAGGACCCGCCCTCCTCCCGGAAGGACGCGCCGAGTTCGGCGGTGAGCAGGGCATAGGGCAGGAAGAAGAACGCCGCCAGGAAGATCAGCCAAACGAAGGCCTGCGCCCCGAAGTTGGACACCGCACCCAGCGTGTCCAGCCCGACGAGGGTGCAGATCAGGAAGAAGAGGATGTCGAAACGGCCGAAGTGCTTCCGAAGCTTGGCCTTCTCCTCCAGGGCCGCCGCAGTCGTGTGCTCGATCAGATCCGCCGGTATCGCCGCTGAGGTCATGGCCCTCTCCCTGGTCGGTTCCTGGGAGCGTGCGGGCCACCGGGTCCCGGCGTCAAGGGAAAGCAGGCCGGCGGTGTCCGACGGCCGGCGAACCGAGTGCCTCAGCCGGTGAAGGCTTTGGCGTCCAGGATGGACACCTGGATCTTCGTGCCGCTGGGGGCGGTGTACGAGGTGGTGTCCCCGACCGCACGCCCGAGGATCGCCGACCCGAGCGGGCTCGCCTCGCTGTAGACGTCGATGTCGGTGTCGCCGGCCACCTCGCGGCTGCCGAGGAGGAACGTCATCTCCTCACCGGCCAGCGTGGCCGTGACCACCATGCCCGGCGCAATGCGACCGGTCGATGGGTCGGGTGGCTCACCGACCGTGGCGTCGGCCAGGAGCTGGCGGAGCTGCCGGATCCGGGCCTCCTGCTTGCCCTGCTCCTCCTTGGCGGCGTGGTAGCCACCGTTCTCGCGCAGGTCCCCCTCCTCGCGTGCCGCCTCGATCTTCTTGGCGATCTCTGTGCGACCCTCGCCCGAGAGGTGCTCCAGCTCGGCCTTCAGGCGGTCGTAGGCCTCCTGGGTCAACCAGGTGCCGCCGCTGCTGCCGTCGGCCACAGATACTCCCGTTCGTCGTTGGTACGCACGCCGCTGCCGTGGGCCGGTCGGTGGTCTGGAGGGCGAGCGCGACGGTTGGTGCGGCGCCGGATCCGGCCCTGCCGGTGGGGCCCACGGGCGGGCGAGTGGAGCGTCAAGGGTAGCAAGCCGCCGCGCCGCTGCCCATGTGTGCCATTTTGCACCCGCTTCGCAGCGACTCAGCCGCCGGCCGGCGCGCAGGCCTTGACCTGCGCGGACACGGCGCGCTCGCTGGTCCGTATCACGGCTGTGGCCCGGATCACCTCGCCGGACGACGGACCCACCCGCACGTCCCGCCGTCCGACCTCTGCGCTGCTGGGGCTCAACGCGCGCACCGTGCACACGGCCGACCTGCCCGGGTCCATCGAGACGTCGAAGGTGAACAGGACCGTGCCGTCCGCGCGTACTGTGTAGGCGACGTCCTGCCAGTGCACAGGCTGGTCCGTTGCCGAGATCGCGAGCCAGGCCACGAGTGCCACGGCCAGGCCGATCGCGGTCCCGGCCAGGGCGATCCGGCGGCGCCGGGTGAGCGTCCGCCTGGGGGGTCCGTACCGGTCGGTCGGCCGGGACGGCTGGCTCATCGTGGGTCTCCCGGGGTGGGCGCGTGCGCCGGCGGGGGCGTCGGCGATGATTGTCCCAGCGCCGCTGGCACCGAGACGAAGGAGGAGACGGCGTGGTCGATGGGCTCAGGCTGATGGCCGTGCACGCCCACCCGGACGACGAGTCGAGCAAGGGCGCCGCGACGCTTGCCCGCTACCGCGCCGAGGGCGTCGAGGTGATGGTGGTCAGCTGCACCGGTGGCGAGCGCGGCGACATCCTGAACAGCAAGCTCAAGGACGACCCGGTGGTCCTGCGGGACATCGCCGAGGTGCGCCGCCGGGAGATGGCCGAGGCCGCGCGGATCCTCGGGGTCCAGCACGAGTGGCTCGGCTTCGTCGACTCCGGCCTTCCCGAGGGTGACCCGCGCCCCCCACTGCCGGAGGGCTGCTTCGCGCTCGCGCCGCTGCCGGTGGCCGCCGCGCCGCTGGTCCGGCTGGTGCGCCGCTTCCGGCCGCACGTCATGACCACCTACGACGAGGACGGCGGCTACCCGCACCCGGACCACATCATGTGCCACACGATCTCGCTGGAAGCCTTCGAGGCGGCCGGCGACCCAGATCGCTACCCCGGTCACGGGCAACCCTGGCAGCCGCTGAAGCTGTACTTCGACCGGGCGTTCTCCCGCTCCCGGGTGGTCGCCTTCCACGAGGCGCTGCTCGCCGCGGGCGTGGAATCGCCGTTCGGCGAGTGGCTGCAGCACTGGGAGGACCGCGAGGAGCGCCAGGCGACCACCCGGGTCGAGTGCGCGGAGTACTTCGAGCTGCGCGACCAGGCACTGCGTGCCCACGTGACCCAGATCGACCCGGACAGCGCGTTCTTCGCCGTCCCGTACGAGGTGCAGCATCGGATCTGGCCGACCGAGGACTACGAGCTGGCCAGGTCCCTGGTGCCGACGGAGCTGCCCGAGGACGACCTGTTCGCCGGCGTGCGGGAGCGGGTCGGGGTGTGAAGCTCGCAGCCGTGCTGCTCGTCGCGCCGCCGCCGGACGACCAGGTCAGCCCGGGGCTGCTGGGCTTCGCCGTCGTCTTCGGCCTTGCCCTCGCGACGGTGCTGCTGATCCGAAGCATGGTGTACCACCTCCGCAAGGTCCGCTATTCCCCAGATCCGGCGGCCAGCCGGCCGGCGGATCCGGGGGCCCACCCAGATCCGGCGGCCAGCCGGCCGGCGGATCCGGGGGCCCACCCAGATCCGGCGGCCAGCCGGCCCGACGGCTCGGCCCCCGCGGACGAGCCGGGCACGCAGGACGGGTCGACGGGCAACCCGCCCGACGATCGGACCGGGGGCCCATCCTCCGGCGTGTGAGTGGCCGGCGGCGTCCGGTAGCCGCCACCATCTGGTCCGTGACTGCGGACGACGTGCTGGCCCGGATGCGCCCGACCCTGGAGCAGCTGGAGGCCGAGGGCAGCCCGCTGCGCCACTTCCTGGCCACCTACTACCGGACCACGCGGGCGGTCGCGCAGGCGATCAGGGCGCGGCGGTTCGAGGACCCGGATTGGGTCGACCTGTGGGACGTCGCGTTCGCCGACCTCTACCTCGACGCCCTGGAAGCCCACCGCAAGGACCCCGCCACACCGAGCCGGCCCTGGCGGCTGGCCTTCTCCGCCCCGGCGGAGCTGCCGCCGCTGCGGCACGTGCTTCTGGGGATCAACGCGCACGTCAACTACGACCTGCCGCAGGCGCTGCTCGCGGTGATCAGCGACGAGGAGTTCGGCGACGCCGGCCTCCTGGCCCGGCGACGACGCGACCACGTCCGGATCGACGAGGTCCTCGCCGAGCGGGTGGGTGCCGAGGACGACGAGTTGCTGGCCGCGGCCGGGGGGCGGAGCCTGGTCGATCGGCTGCTCACCCCGCTCAACCGGCTGTCCTCGCGGCGGTTCCTGCGCGAGGCCCGGCAGAAGGTGTGGATGAACACCACGGAGCTGCAGCAGGCGCGGGCGCGGGGGAGCCGGGCGTACGAGGTGCGGCTGGCCGAGCTGGAACTGCTGTCCGCGGCCAAGATCTCCGACTTGCTGGCGCCGGGCCAGGTGTTGATGCGCCTGGCGATCGCCGGCTTCGGCGTCGTGCTGCCCCCGCCTTAGGGTCAGCAGCATTGCGCCTGGTCGCCCGGAGCACCGCAAACCGCGAGGATGGGGGCGTGCCGAATCGCCTCGCCAGCTCCGCCAGCCCCTACCTGCAGCAGCACGCGGACAACCCCGTCGACTGGTACGAGTGGGGGGACGAGGCCTTCGACGCCGCACGGGAGCGCGAGGTCCCGGTGCTGCTCTCGGTGGGGTACGCCGCCTGCCACTGGTGCCACGTGATGGCGCACGAGTCCTTCGAGGATCAGGCCACCGCGGAGGAGATGAACGCAGGCTTCGTCAACATCAAGGTCGACCGGGAGGAGCGCCCGGACGTCGATGCCGTCTACATGGCCGCCACGCAGGCGCTGACCGGCCAGGGTGGGTGGCCGATGACGGTGTTCCTCACCCCCGACGGGCGGCCGTTCTTCGCCGGTACGTACTTCCCGGCGCGACCGCGCTACCGGATGCCCGCGTTCCGCCAGGTGCTCGCGGCCGTGTCGCAGTCCTGGCGGGAGCGGCGCACGGAGGTCGAGCAGGCGGGCCGGCAGATCGCCGAGGCGCTGTCCCGGCAGGAGCTTCCGGCCGGGACAGGCCCCCCGGACGCCGGGCAGCTGGCCAGCGCCGTCCGGGTGCTGGCCGCCGCCGAGGACACCGAGTACGGGGGGTTCGGCGGCGCGCCCAAGTTCCCGCCGGCGATGGTCTGCGAGTTTCTGCTCCGCCATGCCGCCCGGTTGACGCTGAGCGCATCGGGGGACGCCACAGGGGAGCTCGCCGCCGGGATCGCCTCCAGGACGCTCCTCGCGATGGCGCACAGCGGCATGTACGACCAGGTGGCCGGCGGGTTCGCCCGGTATTCGACCGACCGCGCGTGGGTGGTCCCGCATTTCGAGAAGATGCTCTACGACAACGCGCTGCTCGCTCGCGCCTACCTGCACTGGTGGCGGCTGACCGGTGAGCCGACCGGCGCCAGGATCGCCGTGGAGACCTGCGAGTGGATGCTCGCGGGCCTGCGCACGGCCCGCGGGGGGTTCGCGTCGTCGCTGGACGCCGACACCCCGATCCGCGGCCGGGACGGCGCGATCCACGGCGTCGAGGGCTTCACGTACGTGTGGACGCCCGAGCAGCTGATCGATGAGCTCGGCGCGGATGACGGCGCGTGGGCCGCGCGGCTGCTGCGGGTGACTCCCGAGGGCACCTTCGAGCACGGCACCTCCACGCTGCAGCTCGACCGGGACGTCTGGGCGGACGAGGCCGAGTCCGAGCGCTGGCGCGCGATCCGCGGCCGGCTGTCCGAGGCCCGGGCCGCACGCCCCCAGCCGACCCGGGACGACAAGGTGGTCGCCGCGTGGAACGGCCTGGCGATCGCCGCGCTGGCCGAGACCGGCAGCCTCCTGCAGCGCCCCGACCTCCTGGCGGCGGCCGAGCAGGCGGCCGACCACCTGCTGAGCGTGCACCTGGCGCAGGACGGCACCGGTGGCGGCAGGAGGCTTCGCCGGGTGAGCCGGGACGGGGTGACAGGCGCCTCGGCAGGGGTGCTGGAGGACTACGGGGATCTGGCCGAGGGGCTGATCGCCCTGCATGCGGCGACGGGTTCCGCGGGCTGGCTGCGCGCCGCCGGCCGGCTGCTCGACGTCGTCCTGGAGGCCTTCCGGGACGGCTCGAGCTTCTTCGACACCCCCGCGGACGGGACCGACGCGCCGCTGGAGACGATCCGCCGGCCCGAGGATCCCACCGACAACGCCTACCCCTCCGGCCGCTCCGCGGCGGCGGGCGCCCTGCTCGCGTACTCCGCGCTCACCGGGGAGGCGAAATACCGGGAGGCGGCCGAGGCCGCGCTCGCGATCGCCGGTGGGCTGGGCCACCGCTCGCCGCAGTCGCTGGGCTGGGCGCTCGCCGTTGCCGAGGCGCTGGCGGACGGGCCGCGGGAGGTGGCGGTGGCCGGTCCACAAGGTCCGGCGCGGAGGGCCCTGCACGCTGTGGCCCTGGCCGCCACGGCGCCGGGCTGCGTGATCAGCGTGGGTGAGCCGGACACCGCGGAGGTGCCGCTGCTGGCCGGCCGGCAGCCGATCGGCGGCGAGGCTGCGGCCTACGTCTGCCGCGGTTTCGTCTGTGACGCGCCGGTGACCGACCTCGCGGCGCTCGCAGCATCGGTCGGCGCTCGCATGTGAGACGTCCGGGCCGGAACGTGTCGCCGGCCCCACCCTGAGGGCGGAGCCGGCAACATCGAGCAGGTTCCGATCGTCGTCCGATCGGTCCTTTCGATCAGTGATCGATCAGCGAATCGATCAGAGATCGATCAGAGGAGGTCGAACTCTCCGTCCTTGGTCCCGCCGATGAACGCCTCCCACTCACCACGCGTGAAGAGGAGGTTCGCGTCGGTGGGGTGCTTGGAGTCGCGGACGGCGACCCCGTCGCTGAGGAAGGCCACCTCGACGCAGTTGTCGCCCCCATTGCTGCGCACGCTCTTGCGCCACTGCGCGTGCGCCAGCTCGGTGGGCTCGGGCTTGTGGGACATCACAGCTCCTTGATCCGGTTGGCGATCACCGTCATCGAGTCGCGCGGCGACAGGGCCGAGGACCGTAGGTGATCGAAGATGCGGGTGTATCGGCCGACCTCGTCGTCCCTCTCCACGTACAGCGTTCCGGTCAGGTGATCCAGGCATACGACGTCGGGGTCGGTGGGTGCGGCGAATCCTAAGATCACGAACGGCTGGTCCATCACGGCGTGAGCACCGGCCGCCCATGGCAGCACTTGGATCGTGAGATTCGGTCGGCGGGCCGCCGCCAGCAGGTGCTCGAGCTGGTCTCGCATCACCTCTCGGCCACCGACCATCTGATGAAGGGCCACTTCGTTCATCACCGCCCATAGCTCGAGCGGCTCGTCACGGTCGAGCACCTGCTGGCGTTGGGCGCGCACCGTGACGAAGTTCTCTATCTCTTCGGGAGTTGTCCAGACCAGCCAGGCCTCGGCCAGCGACCGGGTGTATTGCTGGGTCTGCAACAGCCCGGGAACCAGCTCGATTGTGTGCAGTCGTTGCGAGGCCGCGTCCATCTCCAGGCTGATGTAGTCGCCGTACGGCTCCGAGATCACGTCCCGGAAGTTCTGCCACCAGCCTTTGCGCCGTACATCGCGGGTCAGCTGGAGCAGGCTCTCCCGGACGTTCACCTCCCCGACCTCGTACAGGTCCAACATCGCCTGGACATCCGTGCGCCGTACCCGGCCGCGTCCGTTCTCGATCCGGCTGAGGGTGGAATCGGAGGTGTCGAGCTGGCCAGCTGCTTCGGCCAAGGTGAGCCCGGCGTGCTCGCGCAGCCGCCGGAGTTCCGCCCCGAGGCGACGCCGGCGCACCGTGGGCCCTGCAGCTGCGGCCACACGCCCTCCTCCCGCGGGCCGGGACCCGAACGCTTCGCCGGCGCCGCATCGTACCCGGATCCTCGCCGGTCTTGCCCAGGTCAGGGCGTGCTCCGACGGTGATCCGAGCCAGACCTTAGTTACTCACAGTCCGTGTGTGAATACCCTCAGCCATCCAGATGATGTACTGTATGGGCAGAGTGGGATATTGCACTCTGGCTTTGGGCGGCGGCATCCTAAGTCCTTCCGCGGCCCGGCCATCGGGGACCGACCGGTGCCGCGACTGGGAAACGCAGTCACCACGTAGGCGCGAGGGGAGCGACCGAAGGTGTTGCTGACGCGGAGCACGACTCGCTCTCGGTCGCTCGATGCCGCCCAGTCCTACGCCATAGGCCTCGGCTGGTCCGTGGTCCCCGGCTGCGACCAGGGCCGCCGCGGCCGGCGATGCGGTCGTACCGACTGCCTGAGCGCGGCTCCGCACCCGGCCAGTGAGCACGTCCACCTGGCCGCAACCCGGGACGAGAACACGATTCGGCGGTGGTGGCGGCACGGCCCGCACGCGCCCGTCCTCCTGCCGACCGGGCAGAACTTCGACGTCCTGGACGTCCCGGCGGCCGCGGCGGACGAGGCGATGGCCCGGGTGAAGCTGACGGGCTACCGCATGGGACCGGTGGCGACCACGATCGGCGGCCGGCTGCTGATCTGGGTCCGGACCGGTGCCCGGCTGATCACCGAGATCACCGACCGGCGGCCGTGGCCGTACACCGCGCTCGGCCTGCACTGCCGAAGCGCCGGCGAGTACGTCCTGGCTCCGCCGAGTGTGGGCACCTCGTGGCTGATCCCGCCGGTCGAGTTCGGGCAGCCCACGCTCCCGCACTGCGCCGACATCCTGCCTGCCGTCGCGCAGGCCTGCTCCGCGGTGCTCGCTCCCTCGGTCGGAGTCCAGCAGCGCCACTGAATTTCCACGCCATACTGAATTTCCACGCCATCCCCACGCCGGCGCCCGGTCGCCCGGCGGGTGCGACGTTTCCAGGGTTCAGCGCAACGAGTGCGACGAACACAGGCCCATGAGGCGGAGTAGAGCCCGATAGCGTCGCTTTCGGTGGACCGGGGCGCCCCAGGGCTCAGAGGTTCGCCGTAGGCGAATGTGCTTCTGTTACAGCTGTAAGCATGTAATCATCCAGGAATGACGAATGAGACAGCTGCGGCCGTCACCGCGTGGTTCGCGGAGCGGCTGCCGAAGGAATGGACCGAGACCGCGCCCGAGGTGACCGTCGACCGGGACGAGATCACCGTCGTCCTCACCCTGCCGCCGCCCGAGAGCGCGGCGGAGGCGACCGAGGGCGAGCGCGCCGCGGCCGTCGCCGGGCGCATCGCCGGGTTCCGGGAGGACACCCGCGAGCGGCGGATCGGGATCGCGCGCGAGGCCGAGTACCGCTTCGATCGCAAGGTGGCCTGGGGCGTCGTGTGCGGCGACCAGCGCGAGCTGTTCACCCACCTCGCGGTCCCGGTGATGACCCGGCTGCGGCAGCCGGAGCGAGCCGTGCTGGACACCCTGGTGGACGCCGGTGTGGCCAGGTCCAGGGCACACGCGCTGGCCTGGTGCGTCCGGCTGGTGGGGAAGAACGCGGAGACCTGGCTCGCCGACCTGCGGACGGCGATGGCGGAGGTCGAGCGGGTCAGGCAGACGGGTCCGAGCGGCGAGCAGGGCTGAGCCCGCGCCGCGAGCCCCGCGCTCGTCGGCGCCTTACAGCTGGTCGCCGTACGCGGCCATCGACAGCCCCACGTAGTGCGCGGCGAACGCCGCGACGGTCAGCGCGTGGAAGACCTCGTGGAAGCCGAACCACCGCGGGCTGGGATTCGGCCGGCGCAGCGCGTAGACCAGCCCGCCGACGGTGTACAGGGCGCCGCCGATGACCACGAGCACGAACACCGCGACTCCGCCGCCGCGCAGGAACGACGGCAGGTAGACCACGGCGA
Source organism: Actinomycetota bacterium (assembly GCA_046734255.1). Classification (GTDB taxonomy): domain Bacteria; phylum Actinomycetota; class Actinomycetes; order Actinomycetales; family Kineosporiaceae; genus JBKPQU01. The sequence continues at coordinate 3,582 of JBKPQU010000040.1, read as the reverse complement.
CCCAGCCCAGCGCGAGATAGACCGGCACGTACAGCCACCGCGGCGCGCCCACCCACAGCACCCGGAAGGCCACCCCGGCAACGGCCCCGGTCCAGACGATCCACAGCAGGGTGCGGGCCGTCCCCGGCGGCAGCAGCAGCACGCTGAACGGCGTGTAGGAGCCGGCGATGATCAGGAAGATCGTCGCGTGGTCCAGCCGCTTCAGCGCCGCGTGCGCCCGCCCGGACCACTGGCGGCGGTGGTAGAGGGCGGAGATCCCGAACAGCAGGGACGTCGTCACCGCGAAGACGGCGGTCGAGACGCGCGCCCGCGGTGAGGACGAGAGCGAGACCAGGACGATCCCGGCGATCACCGACAGCGGGAAGGTCGCCGTGTGCAGCCAGCCGCGCAGCCGGGGCCTGACGGTCTGCCGGACGACGTCCAGGCCGTGCTCGAGGCGCTCGCCCAGCCGCTGCTCGCCCGAGTCGGCGTCGCGACCGTCCTGCACCCCACCCACCCTAGAACGGCTCGCTGGCTGAGAGCGTGTCCGGCCGAACCCAGGAGGCGGCGCTACCGTTTAGTCGGCGGGTGGCGAGCGCCACCCAGCGGCTCGGGGGCGGAACAGGAGTGCGTGGATGGGGCTGCGCGAGCTGCTGTACAGCACCTACGAACGGCGCCTCGCCGCCGGTCTCGCCGGCGACGTCACCCCCCGCCACGTCGGGGTGATCCTGGACGGCAACCGCCGCTGGGCCCGCGCGTACGGGACCGACACCAGCGAGGGGCACCGTGCGGGGGCGGCGAAGATCCTGGAGTTCCTCGGCTGGTGCGAGGAGGTCGGCGTCCAGCGGGTGACGCTGTGGCTGCTGTCCACCGACAACCTCTCCCGCCCGCCCGAGGAGCTGGCGCCGCTCCTGGAGATCATCGAGGACGCCGTCGGCGGGATCGCCGGCACGGGCCGGTGGCGGGTCAACCCGGTCGGCGCGCTGGACCTGCTGCCCGCCGAGATGGCCCGACGCCTGAAGGAGCACGAGAACCACACCCGGGACGTCGCCGGCCTGCACGTCAACTGCGCGATCGGGTACGGGGGCCGGAGGGAGATCACCGACGCGGTGCGCTCGCTGCTGCAGGAGCACGCCGCGGCCGGCACCTCGATCGAGGAGCTGGCCGAGATCCTCGACGTGCAGCACATCGCCCAGCACCTGTACACCCGCGGCCAGCCGGACCCGGACCTGGTGATCCGCACCTCCGGGGAGCAGCGGCTGTCCGGCTTCCTGCTCTGGCAGAGCGCGCACAGCGAGTTCTACTTCTGCGAGGCGCTGTGGCCGGACTTCCGCAAGGTGGACTTCCTGCGCGCGATGCGCTCCTATGCCCAGCGGGAGCGGCGCTTCGGCGCCTGAGAGCCCGAAGCGCCGCCGCCGCTCACTCCTGCGGCTGCTCGGGCTCGCCCGCCGGGGCGGGTTCCTCCACGTGGCCGTTCGGCGTCGAGGCCTGAGGCGGCGCCGCCTCGCCGGTCTCGTCGCCCGCCCCCGACCCGTTGCCGGCGTGCCCCGGCAGGCCCCAAGACAACGGCGGCTGGGTCTGCTCCTGCCCGGCGTCTGCGACCTGGTGGGCGTCCACGACCTGTCCGACGAGCACAGGCTCCGGCTGCTGGATCGCCGGCAGCGGCACGCCGACCGCCGCGTGCCGGCGATGCGCCTCGACCGCGAGCTCGTGGTAGGCCTCGAGCTCGGCGACGAACGCGGGATCGGCGTACGGGCGGCCGTCCACCAGCGGGCCCGGCTTGCCCTCGAGGACGGCGATGACGTCCTCGCCGGTCAGCGTCTTGTGCTGCTCCAGCGCGTGCGCCAGCGCGAGCACCTGGCCGCGGTTCTCCCGCAGGATGCGCTCGGCCTCGTCGAGCAGGCGGACCAGGTTCTGCTCGACCCGCTGGCCGAGCATGGCGCCGTGGGGCTCCTCCCGCTTGGGTTGCGGGTCGGCGCCGAAGCCGGTGCCGCCGCCGGGCTTGGGCCGCTCCTCCGGCACGCCGCCGCCGATGCCCAGACGCTTCAGCGCGGGCAGCGAGGAGATCCCCGCGCCCATGCCCCAGTGCGCCTCCATCAGCGCCGCGACCGACGTTGCGGAATCCAGGTCGCCGGAGACTCCGGAGGAGTTGTCGCCGCCGTAGAACAACCGCTCCCCGGCGAGCGAGGCAAGGCTGACCAGGATGTCGCTCTCGAACTCGTTGCGCCACCGGGTGAACTGGTCCTCCGGCGGGATCGAGGCGACCATGCCGAGGTAGTCGGCGCCCTTCTCGATCGTGGCGATGTCGATCTCCAGGTGGCGGCGGGTCCTCCAGGCCAGGACGGCGTGGCAGGCCTCGTGCACCGCGACCGCGTGGCGCTCCCGCTCGATGTACTCGACGTCCTCGCCCGGACCGAGGTCCTTGAGGTGCTTGGCCTTGATCACGTCCCGCCAGATCACCGTCTCCCGGCCCTCCCGGATCGCGTTGATCAGCGCCTCGTTCACGAGGTCCTTGATCGTGGCACCGGTGGCGTACGGGGTGATCGTGGCCAGCTTGTCGATCTGCTGCGCGGTCAGCTCGTGGGTGGTCTTGGCGAGGTAGCCCTCGTAGGTCCGGACGCGGCCGACCTTGCTCGGGTAGCCGACCTTGTAGATCCGGTCGATCCGGCCCGGGCGCAGCAGCGCCGGGTCCAGCGCCTCGGGGAGGTTGCTGGCCATCATCACGAGGATCCGGTACTTCGGCGGCGGCTTCGGCCGCATGCCGAGCGCGCGGCGGACGACGCGGTTGACGAAGCCGCGCGGCTTCTTCAGCCCGGACAGCTCGGTGAGCAGCGCCTGCAGGGTGCCCATCCCGCCGCCGCCGCCCATGCCGCCCATGCCGCCCATCACGAAGCGGGAGCGGGTGCCGACCGGCGATTCGTCCGCGGCCCGCTGCAGGGACTGCGCGGCCAGCAGCGAGCGGGTGTGTTCGGAGAGGTGCGAGAAGCCATGGCAGCCGGTCGTGGCCCACGGCGCGGGCGTGCTGGCCGGACCGGGCTGACCGGTGATCATCCCGCCGCGGCTGCCGAGCGAGTCCGCCTCGTCGAAGAAGACGATCACCCCGCCGTAGCGCAGGGCGAGCTTGCGCAGCTTGCGGAACAGGCTCTTGACCTTGAGGATGCCGACCCCGAAGAACATGTTCTGGAACGCGCCGGGGTCGACGAACACGTACGGCTTGCCGGTCTCACCGGCGACCGCCTCGGCCATCAGGGTCTTGCCGGTGCCGGGCGGCCCCCAGAGCAGGATGCCCGAGGGCACGTGGCCGCCCTTGGCCTCGATCGCCTCGGGGTTCTCCAGCAGGACGATGTTCTCCTTCACCCGCTCGAGCACGTGGTCCTGGCCCCAGACGTCGGAGAAGCGGGTCTCGATGTCCTCGGGGAAGTAGGTGTCCACCCCGCCGCGGGACAGGAACCAGAACAGCGCGCCGAACTGGATGACGATGAAGAAGACCGCGAACACCATCTGGAAGATGAACGGGAGGGCGGAGATTAACAGCGCAGGCGCCTTGAACAGCGCCACCACCGGCGCGCTGTGGGTGATCTGGCCGAGCACGAGAGCGAGCAC
>JBKPQU010000039.1:0-9541 GCA_046734255.1 Actinomycetota bacterium | reverse complement strand
GGCACAAGGAGATCGTACTTGAATCCCTACACCGTAGGGCATAGTCTCTACATCGTAGACCTACGACGTAGAGAAAGGGAGAGGTCATCATGCTTCTTCCCAGTTCCAGCCGTGCCGCACGCACGACACTCCCGCCCCGATGGTTCGTCCACGGTGCCTGGTCGGCCCATCGCGCACTGCTGCGGGTCACCGGCGACCGCATCGGGCTGGCGACCCCGACCCCGGGCGGCCGCTTCGGCATGCTGCGCCTTCACACCGTGGGACGCCGCTCAGGTCGCGACCGCGCCGTCGTGCTCGGCTACATCGAGGACGGCGACCGGCTCGTCACGCTCGCCATGAACGGCTGGGATCCGGCGGATCCCGCCTGGTGGCTCAACCTGCAGGCCCACCCGCAGGCGGCCGTGGACCTCGCCGGCGGCGGCCGACGCCACGTGATCGCCCACGAGGCCGTCGGCGAGGAGCGCGCGCACCTGTGGTCCGCGCTGCACGACTACTCCGGGTACGGCAACCTCGACGCCTTCGCCGCGCATCGTGGACGTCAGACCCCCGTCGTCGTCCTCAGGACCGATCACACGACCGGCCGCAGCACCCCCTGAGACCTTGGCCCGCCCGCCACACCCCACCGAGCGCATGAGCCTTGGCGCAACGCGATCGGCACCCGATGGGGCGGTCCCGCCGGGTGCCGATCCGTGTCGGCGCTGATGCTCAGCGCGTCACCTCATGCTGCCTACCAGCTCACCCTCCCTCGTCTCAGCGGCGGCCGCTGCGACCTCCGGCTCCTTCTCCTCCTCCTTGCGCCTGCGGAATCCGGCCAGCAGCAGGGCCAGCCCGGCGCCGGCGGCGGCCGCCAAGATCAGCCCCAGGCCCCACCAACCCAAATGAGCCGACGTCGATTCGGCATTGATCGCCGAGTCGGAGCCCTTCTGGCCGGACGGGGCGGACGACCCGTTCCCGGCCCGCTTGCCGTTGGCGCCCGAATTCGCGCCCGAGTTCGCGCCCGTGCCCGTCCCGGTACCAGCACCGTTGCCCGCGCTGCCGGCGGATCCCGAGCCGCCCGCGCCGCCGTTGGCGCCCGTGCCGCTTCCGGACGACGAGCCGCCGGCGGATTGCGACGCGGTCCCGGACCCCTGGCCGGATGTGCCACCGCCGCCGCTCGAGCCGCCGACCGTGATCGTGCCATTCGGGTTGCTCGAGTCGGAGCCCACCGTGCCGGATGCCCCTCGCGAGCCGCCGATCTTGACGTCGGCCTGTGTGTCTGACGACCGGCCGCCGTTGACGGTGCCGGAGACGTTTCCGAGCCGGGCGTCCACGTCACCGTCGTTCGACGCCGCCCGCGCGGCACCTGGCGTGCCGATAATGACCAGAGAAGTGAGAACGGTGGCCGCTGCCCTGACGGCCGTCCGCTCCTGACGTTCACCGATGCGCTTCATGATCCTCCAGTGCGATCCTGACGAGACCTCGGGCCGTCCTCTTCGATGTCCTCTTCGGCCGGCAGCGGCGTCGACTTGACCGTTTCGATCCATTCGGAGCAGGTAGGACACGGAAGGTTCCGTTCAGCGCGTCCTCAGGCTCGAACGGGGGACCCCGATCGGCGTCGTCCGGTGCCCGCGGCTACTGGCCGAACACGCGGCTGCAGACGCGCTCTGCGAGGTTCACCAGAAAACCGCCCTCCGGGCCTCTAGTGCACCGCCTTACCCGGGTTCCGGGCCGGTGCGAGCGTGACAAGCACGCTCTCCTCCACTCCACCGCTGGGCGCCGTGACTCGAACTGCAGGTACGGCGCGGCGACCGTCACGACCGATCAGGAGCAGCCATGAGGACCACGCCGTCTCGCGCCCGGATCAGGACGATGTTCGGCTGCGCGGCTGCGGTCGCGCTTGCTGTCGTCGGGGTCAGCGCCGCGGCCGGGCAGTCGACCAGCAGCACCAGCAGCTCGGTCGGGCCGCGATTTGCCGTGCAATGGACCGACTGCCCGCAGACGCCTCGCGTTCAGTGCGGGACGATGCGCGTTCCGGTCGACTGGTCCGCACCTCAGGGGGACCAGATCACGGTCGCAGTGGCACGCCGGACGGCGGACAACCCGCTGCGGCGGGTCGGTACGCTGTTCTTCAACCCTGGAGGGCCGGGCGACCCGGCGTCCCAGTACGTGATCGCGGCGGAACAGGTGTTCTCGGCCGCGCTCCGCGAACGTTTCGACCTCGTCGCGATGGACCCGCGCGGTGTCGGCGACAGCAGCCAGATTCGGTGTGGGGTCCCGGTCTACACCCCGGAGTTGAAGCTGTTCCCCCGCACCGAACAGGAGTTCGACTACCTGCGCGAGCACAGTCGTGCGGTGGGGCTGAGCTGCCTGCAGCAGACCGGCGACCTGGTTCGGCACGCCGACACCGTTGCCGTCGCCCGCGACCACGAGGCGCTGCGGATAGCCCTCGGCGAGAGGCAGGTGACATGGCTCGGCGTGTCGTACGGAACCCAGGTCGCCGCCAACTACGCGCAGCTCTTCCCGGGCCGTACCCGGGCCATGGCGCTGGATGCGGCGCTGGAACACAGCGTCCCCGAGGTGCACCAGGTGTCCGAGGAGATCCTGTCCGCGGAGGACTCGTTCAACCGGTTCGCTTCGTGGTGCACGACGGCACCGAGCTGCGCGCTGCGAGGCCAGGACGTGGCCACCGTCTTCGATCGCCTTGTCGCCGCCGCCGATCGCCGTCCGATCCCGGTTCCCGGGGCACTGCGCGCGGTCACCGGTGAGGACATCCGGCTCGGTGCGGTCGGCATGCTTCGCGTGAAGGAACCGTCGAACTTCTTCGGCCCTGACCTGAACTGGGCCGGCCTGTCCCGGGCCTTGCGTCAGGCCATCGACGGGGACGCATCCGCGTTCGCCTTGCCGGGGGGCGACGTCCCGCAGCTCGGCGCGTTCAGCCGGGCCGGCAACGGCTGCCTGGACTACGTCCCCCAAGTGCACAGTTACGCCGAGATGCAGCAACGGATCGAGCTCGGCCGCTTCCTGGCACCGCACCTGCAGGGAGCCTCCGAGACCTGGGCCGTGAACCTGTGCATCGGCTGGCCGGTCCGTGCGACCAACCCGCCGAGAGCCCTGGACGTGCGCGGCGTACCTGCCCTGATGGTGCACGCCACGCACGACGCCTCCGACCCCTACGAGTGGGCACACGGTCTCGCCGCGCAGATCCACGGCATTGCCCTTCTGACCAGGGACGGTGACGGCCACACCTCGTACCACACCTCGCCCTGCGCCCAGGCGGCCACCGACCGCTTCCTGATCCAGCCACAGGCGCCGGCCGTCCAGGTCTGCACCGACTGAACGGCGGCCGGCGACCCCGGCTACTGGTTCGGGGGGACTGCCGCTGGCCGCGGGCGGGTCGGCAGCGGCTACGTCCAGTACCGCGGGAACGCTGCCGCACGAGGAGGCCCCGTTAACCAGTGCTCACAGGGTGATCAGCCCGGCGAAGCCGTTGAACAGCAGGCCTGGCAGTTCTGCGCCGATGAAGCCGGCGCAGCCAAAGACCAGCGCGCCCGCGCCTCCGGTCAGGGCCAGCCATCCGGTGCGCCGCGGCAGCCCGGCAGCCGGCGGCGCCCCGCCTCTGGAGATCGGCATACACCGCCATGAGGGCCTCTTGAACACATAGGCCGACTCCGTGTCGAGCAGGAGGAAGTCGGCGACGGGAGGTCACTTGTAATAGGACACCGTGATCGCACCCGTGGTGCGATTCCAGCTGATCTGTCCACCCTGGAAGCGGCTGACCGTGCCGGTTGACGTGATCAGCTCGTCGGTGAAGGGGAAGCCGAGCCTGCCCGCCGGGCCACCGAGCGCCAGGTACCTGGTCAGGATTGCACCGTGAACCACGTGGGCGCCGATCGATCGTGTCCAGTAGATCCGGGCCTTCTGGAAGTAGCTGGCCCTTCCACCCGCGATGCCGACCTCGTCGGTGAGCGGGAAACCCCATCGGGCGGGCCCGCCGGTCGCCACGTACTTGGTCAGGATCCCGCCGTGCACCAGGTGCGCGCCCGTCGGGGAAGTCCAGTAGATGCTGCCCTTCTGGAAGTAGGTCGCCCTCCCGCCCGCAACTGTGATGACGTCGGTGAGCGGGAAACCCCACGCGGCCGGGCCGCCGAGCGCGAGGTACTTGGCAAGGATCCCGCCGTTCACCACCCGGGCGGTGACCGACGGCGCCCAGTAGATGTTGGCCTTCTGGAAGTAGTTCGCGCGCCCGCCCGCCACCGGGATCTCGTCGGTGGTGGGGAACCCCCACCTGACCGGGCCGCCACTGGCCAGATACTTGGTCAGGATCCCGCCGTGAACCCAGTGCACGCCGGTGGTCGGCGACCAGTAGAGGCGCCCGCCCTGGAAGTTCCTGGCCCGCCCGGGGGGGATGTCGTACTCGGCACCGAGCGCGGCGCCCAGGGACGAAGCTGCGCCACCCAGGGCCGCATAGCGGGCGTCGATGGCGGTCCGGTAGGTGGCGGTCAGGGTCAGGTCGGCGGCTGGCATGGTGACGTCGTGGATGCCGGCGCCGCCGTCGGACCAGCTGACGAACTCCCAGTAGGACTGCGCCGCCGGGGCGTCCACTGAATGCGTCGAGCCGGTGACCACCCGGGTGCTCATCTGCTGGAGGCCGTCGATCTGGACCGGGACCGGCGCGACGACGCTGAGAGTGTGCAGATCCGGCTTGGCCTCGTAGGCCTGCCTCGTCGTCGCGCCCCCGCTGTCGCTCACCGACGCAGTGATCACCATCGAGGTGTCCGACCCGTGGTCGGTGAACGGTGCTGTCAGGGTCGCGCCAGCGGCCTCGCCGCCCGGATGGACATGGCAGCTGCCCTGGAACGGGCAGTGCACGAGCTGGATCTGCCATGACACCTGCGCGGACAGGTCGCCGTCCTCCTGGTCAGTCGCCGCCGCCGTGACCGTCACCGGCTCCCCGACCGCGTACAGCTCGTCTGGGGCGGTGAGCGTGAGGGTCGGCGAGTAGTTGTCCGGTACGACGGTTGCGGTCGCGGTGCCGGCGGCGCCAAGGGGGTCGGTCGCCGTCAGCGTCACCTCGTAAGTTCCCGCGGCGGCGTAGGTGTGCGTCGTCGAGAGGCCCGACCCGGTCGAGCCGTCACCGAAGTCCCACCGGTAGCTCAGTTGATCGCCGTCGAGGTCATAGGACTGATCGGCCGAGAAGCTCACGGTCCTGCTCGCGGCATCGACCGAGGTGGAGATGACCGCCTGCGGTGGACGGTTGCCTGGCGCGTAGACCAGGCGGCGCACGTTCCCCGAGACCAGGTCCGCGTAGGCGATGTCCCCGTTGGGCCCAGCCCGGAAGGCCGCCGGACCTCCGATGCCTCTGCCGAACCCGGCGGCCTCCGGAGCCCGCACGACGGCTCCAGCGGCGTCGGTGCGCATCGTCCATAGCGCGTTGCGGGTGTAGTCGCCGAAGAAGTAGGCGCCACGGTAGGCCGCCGGGTAGCCGCTGCCCTGGTAGAAGATCCCCCCGACCACGGATGATCCGACTCCGTTGTGCAGGTAGCTGTAGAGCGGCGGCATCGGCTGGCTTGCCGCGGCGTACATCTGCTGGCACTCGGCGAGAGCGGCGTATCCCGGCTGCCGGGCGGCGCCCTCGAAGCACGGCCAGCCGAAGTTCGTCCCCGGAGTGACTCGATCGATCTCCTCGACGTCCCTCCAGCCGACGTCACCGACGTACAGGGCACCCGAGCGCTGGTCGATGGAGAAGCGGAAGGGGTTGCGGAAGCCGGACGCGAAGACCCGGCTGCGCCAGGACGACGGGTGCGCTGTGTCGTAGAACGGGTTGGCGGGGTCGCCCCGCCCGTCGGGCAGGACGTGAAGGATCTTGCCGTGCGGGTCGTCAAGGTTGTCGGCCCGCAGGGCGGCCCGGTCGACGTCGGAGAACTGGGAGTCGTCGCCGCTTCCGAGGAAGAGGCTGCCGTCTGGCGCTTGCAGGACGGTGCCGATTCCGTGGGATGGCCCGTTCTGGGTCCACACCGGTGAGGTCTGCGAACCGTCGATGATTGTCCGCACCCGGGTGAAACTCGTCGGTCGCGACGGCGGCGTCGCGGCCCACTCGGAGAGCACGGCGTGGGCCTTGCCGCTGCTGTCGCTGTCGAACTCCGGGTACAGGAGGAAGACCTGACCATTGGTGGCGTAGGTACTGCCGAGGCTGAGTCCGAGCACACCGAAGTCACCAGTGCCGCGCACGTTCGCGACAAGACCCAGCGCATACGCCGCCCCGCCCGGCGGGGTGAAGCTGACGCGGCCGTTCTTGCCGACGGCGAGCAGTCCGCCGTCCGGCGTGAAGTCGAAGTTCGCCAGGTTGTAGGTGCCCAGGCCCACCGGGTAGTCGACGAGGCGGAACCCCGCCGGGAGGGTCGGGTCGGCCCAGGCTCGAGTGGGTGCGACAAGCGCAGGGACGATCAAGCTGGCGAGCAGGGTCAGCACGGTGGCGGCGGCCCGTGCCCGCATGTCACCGGATCCAGCCTCGAGCGCGGATCATGACACACATGGTCACTCGTGGTCAGGAGTCGTGCATGGTATGTCCGGAAAATCGTCGGACGAAATCACGTTCAGTGACGGCCGGGCCCACTCGCGATCCGGTGACAGCGACCGGCAGGTGTCGTCGTGACACGTCCGGAGTGGCGGTGATCGCCGAGGCCGCGGATCAGGTTCCGGATCAGGTTCCAGATCAGGTGGCGAACTCGAAACCAAGACCGACATCCACCAAGCCGCCTGACCCGGTGAACGATCCTGGTCAACGCACTAGGCAGGGCTTGCTGCCCGTAGGCGGTTGACCTGCATAAGCGCTGCGCGCGCCGCCCGGCAGGGATCGCTCCTGCGACCGTCGGATTAGAAGCACCCCGACCCGTCGACTATCGCCTCCACCTGCGACTTGCCAACACCGTGGGCGTCATTGCGCTCCCAGCCAGCACCAGTCGACGGCACTTCGCGTCTTGAACCATGTCACGAGGATGTAGGAAGCACGGACAGCCTTGCCTGGTCTCCGCCTCTCGGCGTCGGCCGGGTCAAGGCCGGATTACCACCTTGATCTCGTGACCGCTCGAGGAGGCCGCGAAGGCTTCCCTCGCCTGCGTTAGCGGAAATTCCGCCGTGACCAGATCGGACGCCCTGACTGCCCCTGCCTGGAGCATCTCGATCGCCACGGCGTAGTCCTGCGCGACGTAGGTGGCGCAGCCCTGGATGCGAATCTGGTTGTCCTGCACAGTGATCGTGGGAATGAGTACGTCCGCTGCCGGGACACCGACGATGGCAACCGTCCCGCCCTTGGTGGCCAGGTGGACGGCGGCGGTGATCGTGGGCTGGATGGCGACGCAGTCGAAGACCACGTCGGCGCTCTCGCCCAGTGCGGCACGGACCTGCTCCACGAGGTCCGGCGCTGCCGAGTCGACCACGGCATCGGCGGAGTGGCGCAAGGCGATCTCGCGCTTGGCGGCCAACGGATCCGTCATGACGACGCGCCGTGCGCCCTGGTAGCGCGCCACGGCCAGCATGAGGAGACCGATGGTGCCGCAGCCCATGATCACGACAGCCTTGTCCCGGAGAGGTCCGGCGATGCGGCCGGCGTGCACCGGTGTCGAGAGCGGTTCGATCAGCGTTGCGGTGAGGTCGTCCAGGCCGTCCGGAATGAGGTGCAGTCGGTCCGCGCGCACCACGAACTGGTCGGCCATGCCTCCCTGGGCGTGTCCGCACCCGAAGAACTGCAGCCGCTCGCAGAGGTTTTCCTGGCGTTGGCGGCACTGCTTGCAGTTCCAGCACGGCAAGGTCGGCTCCACGGTGACGCGGTCGCCGACCGCGCGGGAGGTCACGTCGGATCCGATCTCGGTGACGACGCCAGTGACCTCGTGCCCCGGGTAGTAGGGGATGGGGATGAGCGGGTGGCGACCGTGCAGCGCGTGGGTGTCGGAGCCGCACACGCCGATCGCGACGCTGCGAACGCGAACCTCGTCCGGCGCCAGGCCGACCGGCGGCTCGACGCGCAGCTCGATCCGGTCGAGACCCGTCACCAGGACTCGGCGGATGTCACTCATGAATGGCACCCTTCTCGAAGCGGGGGTTCAGGGGGTGACCGTGATGCCGTCGGCAGCAGCAACACCTGGGCGCCTGCGCTTCGGGTCACCTGGCCAGCGGCGCTGCGCTCCGGACCGATGAGACGACGTCGAGGATCGCTTGAGTAGTGTTGGCGGCACCGTCTTCGTCTCCGATCAGCGCTTCGTGGTCTGCTCCCGCGATGACGCGGTGCGCGCTGTTGGTCGACAGGGTGGCCAGCTCGTTCTGTGCCGCTGAGTGGGTGGCGTCACTGCCAATGCCGGCTGTCAGAACGACCAGTGGCTTGTCGGCGAAGTTCTGCAAAGCGGCAGCTTCCTGCGTCGAGGCATTGGCCTGGACGTACTCGTCAATCGTGCTTCGAAGATTGCTTGCGGTCGCCACGTTGGCGCGATACTCGCCGTCCGACCGCGGTGGAAGGCTGCCGGATGCGACGTGAGCGTAGAGGCGGCCCAGACCAAGTCGTGCCGTACTCGAAACCAGTGCGGAGACACGCCCCAAGACATCGTAGGAACCTCCGTCGTAACGCGATGCGGTCCTCAATTTCGCGGCGGATGCCCGATCGGTGGAGTCCACCAGCACCATCCCGGCGACCTCGTCGGGGTAGCGGGCGGCGTAGCTAAGCACGTACAGGCCGCCGAAGGAATGGCCCGCCAGCACGTACGGACCGGGAACGTGTCCGCGCTGCAGCAACGTGTGCAGGTCGGTCGCGATCTGCGCGCCGTCCTGGGGAGTGTCAGCGGGCTCGCTCCACCCGCGCCCGGCGCGGTCGTAGACGCAGACCCGGGTGCTACGGGCGACGGCCGGCGCGATCCACCCCATGTTCGAGGACATCTCACCCCCGCCCGGTTCAAGGACGACCGTGGGGCTGCCCGAGCCGGTGCAGTGCAGGTGCAGGCGGTGCCCGCCCACGTCGATCAACTGCCCGGGCATCGGGTAGGCCCGGGCATCCGCTGCCGCACCCAGCGTCGCGTAGCCGCCGCCGACCGCGGCAAGCGCCAACATCGCGATCACCGGGTAGAGCAGTAGGCGTCCGCTCCGGCTACGAACCTGCCGATGGACGCGGACGAGCATCCAGATCGCCAACGCCAGCATGACCGGAGGCCACACCCAGTTGAGCAGCCCCTGCACCGAGGAGCCGAACCCGACCAGGAGAAGGCCGCCCAGCCCCATGACCAGTGCAGGAGCCACGGCCCAGCGCTGTGGCTGGTCGGTGAATCGCACCGACAGCACGGCCAACAGCGCCCAACCCAGCGCGAACCCGCACAGCACGGCGCCGGTGACCTCGCTCTCCTCCGCCGGGATGAAGGGGGCGAAGACGAGGAGCAGAGCAGCGACCAGTCCGGCGGCCAACGACCCGGCCACGATCCAACCAATGTGTCCCCTCGACCGGGGATCGGGGCGGGACCAACCGTCCTGGCCTATGTCCCTGGGGGTTGGCGTCGTGGGGGTGGTCGTCACGATTGCCTCGAAA
>JBKPQU010000038.1:0-11506 GCA_046734255.1 Actinomycetota bacterium | reverse complement strand
GTCACCTTCCGCTGGCAGAACACATTCTGGATCATCGCCTCGGCCGGCACGTTCCTGGCGTTCATCGTGCTCGCGATCGGCTCGTCCTCATCGTTCCAGCAGCACTTCAACAAGCTGTCCGCCGACTTCGGCGCAAGCGGCAACTCCTACCAGAAGATCATCGACCAGGCCGGTAGCGCCGTCGCGGCCCACCCGCAGCCGGGTAACCTCAACGCCACGCTGCCAGCCGTGTTCATCATCATGACGTTCATGATGTGGAACTGGTGGAGCGTCTATCTGTCGGGTGAGCTGAAGAGCGCGTCCAACCGCAACCGCCAGCTCAAGATCATGTTTGCTGCGCTGGCCTGGGACGTCGTGTTCCTCTGCATCGGCGTCCTGCTGCTGTTCAAAGTCACTAGCTACCACTTCATGGGGGCGGTGAACTCGGGCCCCGACGCGTACGTGATCCCCACCGGGCCGTGGTACCACTTCCTCGCCTCACTGACCTTCAACGTCCCGGTGCTCACCGTGCTCATCGTCGGTTCGTTCCTGTTCTGGAGTCTCCCGGCGATGGTGGGCAACACGTTCATGCCGGTCCGCACCGTGTTCGCGTGGGCGTTCGACCGGCTGCTGCCGGAGAAACTGGCGGACGTGAACCCGCGCACGCACTCCCCCGTCCCGGCGATCCTCACCGTGATGGGCCTGGTGACGGCGATGCTGATCTGGAGCGTCACCGCCACCACGTTCCAGACCTGGCTCGCTCTCGGCGTGCTCGCCGGCGTGATCTGCGTCGTGATCGTGGCGTGCGCGGCGCTCGCCTTCCCGAGCCGCCGGCCGGATCTCTACCAGTCATCCCCGGCCAATATGACGTGGGGCGGCATCCCGGTCCTGCGGATCGTTGCCCCGCTGTCGATCCTGGTGATGGCGTTCCTGGTGTTCGCGGTGTTGAAGTACCCCGCGCTGGCCATCGGCACCAGCGCCCACTGGTGGTACGTGCCGGTGTTCATGGGTGCGACCGCGGCGTTCGGGCTTCTCGTCTACTACGTCGCCAGGTACGCCCGTCGGTCCCAGGGCATCGACATCGACCTGGTCTACTCGGAACTGCCGCCCGAGTAGGCAGAAGGCCGAGCCCGTCCGGTCCAGCCTGCGGCGCGGACGGGCTCGGCCTCACCTACGGGCGCAACGCCTAGTGGCGGCTGACGCCGAACGCCCGGGACGGCGTCCCCACGGGGAGGACGGGCCGGTCGCCCATGTTGTTGATCACCCCGGCCGCGGACGCGTACCAGGCGACCAGAGCGGTCAGGATGCCCAGCCAGCCACCCACCTTGAGCAGCGAGGCACTCCCCGAGAAGTTCCCGAGGAACAGCACGATCTCCGTGATCTCCAGGGTGAGGAAGACCGCGAAGACGGCCTTGTTCACCTGCATGCTCCAGAGCAGCATGTACGTGTTGAAGATCGCGAAGGCCAGGAGGATCCAGCCGAGGTCGTTCCCGATCTGCGCCGCGGTGGCTCCGCTCGGCAGCGTCTTGACGTAGATCGCCAAGCCGATCCAGAAGGCGCCGTAGGTCGAGAACGCGGTGGCGCCGAACACGTTGCGGTTGCGGAACTCCCACATCCCGGCGAGCAGCTGGGCCAGGCCGCCATAGGCGAAGGCAAAGCCCAGCCAGGCATCCGTGCCGTGGGTCCACCCGGCGTTCTTCGCCGAGAGAAGGAACGTGGTCAGTGCGAATGCCGCTAGTCCGAGCGGCGCGGGATCGGCGACCGGCTTGACGTCGGCGGCCATCGGACGAACATCGGATGCCGGCCCTACGCCGGTTCCGGCTGGTGCGGTCATCGAACCTCCTCCTGAGGGAGCGAGGTCCATCGCCGACTCTCGTCCAGACATCGGGCGGCACTGGCACCGCTCGCACCATCGGGCGGTCGTGACACCGAAGGCGGGCGGGATGGACGATGAACGCAGGTAGAACGCAGGTAGTAGGGATGCTCAGGTAGTGCGCACTGGTGTCGGCCGGTGAGCCCGGCCACCGTGTGGCCGGCAACACCTCCGTCCCGTTTGGAGTCATTTCGCGTAGGCAAAGTACAACGCGTTCCCAGATCTGTCTTTCGGATCATGCACACCACCGAAGCGCCATCGGGACAGCACGGGCACCAGCGGCGACGCCCGGTCCCTTTCCCCTGGTGAATGGGCCTTGCGGCCGCCCGAGCGCGGGCCGGAAGCTGGGAGTTCGCCGGGAGTCCCGCTCCAGCCTGGTGTCAAGTAGCCGGATCGGTCTTACGCTCCTTTGAATGGCGCGGGCAGCCCCGCCGCTGGACGTGGGCGCGCCGGACCAGGCGACGCCCAACGATCAGCCGCGGCCTCCATGGCGACGACCACGGCTCGTGTGGGTGGTCGCCGCTCTTGTCGTGTGCGCGCTCGTCGCCTTCGCGTTCTGGCGGTTCTCGGACGGCGGCCCGCCCCCGATCACCCAGTCCGACGTCGACCGCTCGGTCCAGGGCGGCATCGCCCGGGCACAGCAGCAACAGCGCAACACTCCCCCGGAGGCCGCCACCGCCTACCGCACGATCCTCCCGTCGCTGGTCACGATCACCACCGACGAGCCCGCATCGGGCGGCCGCGGCGAGGAGGCGCTCGGCGCGGGCGTCGTGATCAGCGCCGACGGTTCCGTGCTGACCGCCCTGCACGTCGTCCAGGGCGGCGGCCGGATCCACGTCCGGTTCGCCGACGGCACCGAGGCCACGGCCCGGGTGGCGCGCAGCCAGGCGGCCAGCGACATCGCCATCCTGGCCGTCGACAAGCTGCCGCAGATCGTCGTCCCCGCTGTGCTGGGCGGCGGGGCGCAGGTCGGGGACGAGGTGTTCCCGGTCGGCAACCCGCTCGGGCTGGAGGACAGCCTCAGCGCGGGCGTGGTCTCCGCGCTCGGCCGCACGGTGCGCGCGGAGGACGGCCGGGTCCTGCGCGGGCTGATCCAGTTCGACGCCGCCGTGAACCCCGGCAACAGCGGCGGCCCCCTGCTCAACCGGAGCGGTCAGGTGATCGGCGTCGTCACCGGCCTGGCCAACCCCTCGAAGCAGGCCTACTTCGTCGGTATCGGTTTCGCGGTGCCGATCGCCACCGCCGGCGGCGTCGCCGGTGCGCCCCGGCAATGACGCGGCAATGACGAACGGAAGTGCCATGGACACCCCATCCGACCCGTCCGCGCAGCAGCCCGAGTGGTCTCAGCACCCGCTCGAACAGACGCTCTACCAGGTCAAGAAGACCATCGTCGGCCAGGACCAGCTGCTGGAGCGGATGTTCGTCGCACTGCTGGCCCGCGGGCACCTGCTGGTCGAGGGCGTGCCCGGGCTGGCCAAGACGATGGCGATCAAGACCCTGGCCACGGCCATCGGCGGGCAGTTCCAGCGAATCCAGTTCACCCCCGACCTCGTGCCGGCCGACATCATCGGCACCCGGATCTACAACCAGCACGAGGGCGAGTTCCAGGTCTCGCTCGGCCCGGTGTTCGCCAACCTCCTGCTGGCGGACGAGATCAACCGTGCCCCGGCCAAGGTGCAGAGCGCCCTGCTGGAGGTGATGCAGGAGCGTCAGGTGACGATCGGCCGCGAGACCTTCCCCGCCCCGGACCCGTTCCTCGTGATGGCGACCCAGAACCCGATCGAGTCCGAGGGCACCTACCCGCTGCCGGAGGCGCAGGTCGACCGGTTCATGCTCAAGGTTCTCGTCGGGTACCCCACCCGCGCCGAGGAGTTCGTCGTCGTCGAGCGGATGACCACGGCCCTGGACGGCACCTCCCGGGTGATCGACACCGAGCAGCTGCGCGAGTTCCAACGGGCGGCCGACGCGGTGTACGTCGACCCCGGGATCATCCAGTACGCCGTCCTGCTGGCCACCGCGACCCGCGACCCGGCGATGGTGGGCCTGCCCGACCTGGCCCGGTACCTGTCGTTCGGGGCAAGCCCGCGGGCCTCGATCAACATGGTCCTCGGCGCCAAGGCGCTGGCCTTCCTCCGCGGGCGCGACTACGCCCTGCCCGGGGACGCCCACGACCTCGCCCGGGACGTGCTCCGCCACCGCATCGTCCTGTCCTACGAGGCGCTCGCGGACGGCGTCTCACCCGACGACCTGCTCGGGCCGGTGCTGGCCGCCGTCCCGCTGCCCGACATCCCGATGCACGAACGCCACGCGTCCGCGGCCCCGCCATGGTCCCCACACCGGCCCTGACCCCGGAGCGCGTGCTGCGCCGGCTGGAGTGGCGGGTGATCCGCCGCCTCGACGGCCGGCTGCAGGGCGACTACCGGACCCTGTTCCGCGGGACGGGGATCGACGTCGCGAACCTGCGCGAGTACCAGCCGGGGGACGACCTGCGCCACATCGACTGGAACGTCACCGCCCGGATGGACGCCCCATACATCCGCGAGTACCTCGAGGACCGCGAGGTCACCGCCTGGCTCCTGCTGGACCGCTCGCCGTCCATGGGCTTCGGGCCGGTGCAGCGGCGCAAGCACATCGTTCTCACCGAGGTCGCCGCCACGCTCGCGCAGCTGCTGGCCCGCGGCGGCAACCGGATCGGGGCGGTCCTGTTCGACACCGAGGTCGAGCAGACCATCCCGCCGGCGCAGGGGCGCAACCAGGTGCTGCGGATCCTCTCGGAGCTGCTGAGGGCACCGGCCGTTGCAGACCCGTCCGACGGCACCCCGCCGGACTCGAGCGCTGCGTCCGGCGGGGCGTTCCAGGCCCGGCCGAGGCAGACCACCGACCTGACCGTGCCGCTGCGCGCCGCTCTCGGGATCGTCAGGCGCCGGTCGCTGATCGTGCTGGTCTCGGACTTCATCACCGAGCCCGGCTGGGAACGGCCGCTGGCGATGCTCGCCCGGCGGCACGACGTGCTGGCCCTCCAGGTGGTCGACCGGCGTGAGTTCCAGCTCCCGAGCGCCGGCATGATCTACGTCGAGGACGCCGAGACCGGTGAACAGATCTTCGTCGACACCGACGACGCCGGTTTCCAGCAGCGCCTGCGGGCCGCGGCCCACCAGCGGCAGGCGGCGCTCGTCGAGGGCGCCCGCACCGCGGGCATCGACCTGTTCACCGTGAACACCGACGAGGACCTCGTGCGCGCGCTGATCCGCATTGCCGAACTGCGCAGGCGGAGGCGGCGATGACCTTCATCTGGCCCTGGATGCTGCTCAGCCTCCTCCTGGTTCCGCTGCTGGTGCGGGAGTACCGGCGGTTGGTCCGGCGCCGTGCGGACCGGCGGGCAGAGCTCGCCGCCGTCGGCCTGGTCGCCCCGCGGGCCGTGTCCTCCGGACGCCGGCGCTACGTACCTCCCGTGCTCTTCCTCGCCGCGCTCACCCTGCTGCTGATCGGGCTCGCCCGCCCGGAGGCCACGGTCGCCGAGGCCCGGCGCGAGGGCACGGTCGTGCTCGCCTTCGACGTGTCCGGCAGCATGGCCGCCACCGACATGACCCCGAGCCGGATCGAGGCCGCCAAGGCCGCCGCGCGCACGTTCGTCCGCAGGCAGCCCTCGACGATCCGGATCGGCGTGGTGGCGTTCGGCGACAGCGGCCTGATCACGCAGCAGGCGACCACCGACCGGGCCACCGTGCTCGCCGCCATCGACCGGCTGACGCCGCAGGGCGGGACCGCGCTCGGCCGCGGCATCCAGACCTCGCTCAGCCTGATCGCCGGCAAGACCGTGCAGCTGAACGACGACAACGGCTCGATCGAGGCCAACGGCCAGGATCTGGGCTACCACGGGTCGGCGGCCGTGATCCTGCTGTCGGACGGCGAGAACACCTCCGGGCCGGATCCGCTGGAGGTGGCCCAGGTGGCGTCCACCGCCGGCGTCCGGGTGTACCCGATCGGGCTGGGGAGCCCGCAGGGCACGGTCATGGAGATCGACGGGTTCCAGGTCGCGACGGCCCTGGACGAGCCGCTGCTGCGGCAGATCGCCTCGACCACCGACGGGGAGTACTTCCCAGCCGCCGACCAGCAGGCCCTGGCGAAGGTCTACCGGTCGATCGACCCGCTGTGGACCGTGCACGCCCGGTGGATCGAGGTCACCGGCCTGTTCGCCGTCGCCGCCGCGCTTCTGTTGCTGTCCGGGGTGGGGCTGTCGTTCGCATGGTTCGGGCGGGTGATCTGATGCTCTTCTCCTGGCCGCTGGTGCTGCTGTCACTGCTCGCGCTGCCGGTGCTCGCCGCCGGCTACGTCCTGCTGATCCGGCGCCGGCGCCGGCGGGCGGTCCCCTACTCCAGCGTGGCGCTGATCCGCGCGGCTGCCCCGCCACGCTCGGCCTGGCGGCGGCACGCGCCGTTCGTGCTCGTGCTGGGTGCGCTGGCCTGCCTGGGCACGGCGGGAGCCCGCCCGCAGGTCCAGGTGGCCGTCCCGGTGTCCGGCTCGGCGGTGATCCTCGCACTCGACGTCTCGGGCTCGATGTGCGCGACCGACGTCGACCCCAACCGGCTGTCCGCGGCGCAGGCGGCGGTCCGCAAGTTCGTCAAGTCGCAGGACAAGAGCACCCGGATCGGGCTCGTGGTGTTCTCCGGCTTCGCCCAGGTGGCCGTGGCGCCGACGACCGAGCGGAAGGACCTGCTCGACGCCATCGACACGCTGACCACCGGCCGCGGGACGACGATCGGCGCGGCGATCCTCAAGTCCGTCGACGCCATCGCGCAGATCGACCCGAACGTCCAGCCCTCCGACGTGAGCCCGTACGCCGACCAACCGGTCCCGAGCACTCCGTCGACGCCGGCGACGCCGTCGACGCCGGCGAAGCCGGTCTCGGTGGCGCCGGAGATCGTCGTCCTGCTCACCGACGGGGCGAACACCGCGGGGATCTCCCCCGTGGACGCCGCGAAGATCGCCGCCGCGCGCGGGGTGCGCGTGTACCCGATCGGGTTCGGCACGGCGAACCCGACCACGCTGGTGTGTACGGCGCAGCAGCTGGGCGGCACGAGGTTCGACAACTTCCGCCCGGGCTTCGGCGGCGGCGCGGGACCGGGACGGCGCGGCAACTTCCTCCAGGCCGACCAGGAGACGCTGAAGCAGGTGGCGAGCACCACCGGAGGCACCTTCTTCGCGGCCGAGGGCGCCGACCAGCTGCAGGGCGTGCTGGCCGACCTGCCCCGGCACGTCGAGGTCCAGCACCGGAACGTGGAGGTGAGCGTGGCTCTGGTCGCGCTCGCGGTGACCCTGGTCCTGCTGTCCGGGTGGGCGGCCGTGCGCTGGAGCACGTTCCCCAGCTAGGTGTCCTGCCGGGCGTTGCCTCGCCGGCTCACTCGGCGAGCCGGTGGACGACGACGATTCCGCCGTGCGCGGGCTGGTCGAGGCGCTGGTCGTCGGTCTCGACGTACTCGTCGATGACGGCGAGGAGGCGCCGGTCCAGCGTCGCGACGTCCTCGGGCGACAGGTGCAGGGTGAAGCGCGCGGAGGTCGCCACGGACTGCGGACCGGCCTCGCGCAGCTCCTCCTGGAAAGCCTCGATCGGGATCATCGAGGCGTCCGGCCCGGCGTCCGCGAGCGGGTCGTCGAGCCACCACGACCGGCTCGTCGACCGGTAGGGCTTCTCCAGAGCGCCGCTGCTCCCCGTGCGCACCGGTTCCTGGCGGAGCAGGTCGGCCTCGACCAGCAGGCGCACGTGGTAGAGGACCGTCCCCGGATCCGTTCCGAGCCGGTCCGCCAGCTGCTTGTTGGTCATCTCGTGGTGCGCGCACAGCCGCAGGATGCGCAGGCGAAGCGGGTGGGCCAGCGCCTTGGCCTCGCGCACCGTCGCGGGGATCCGCGGACGCGGGTACACCGAGGACCCGGCCGGCGATCCCGGCCCGGGTTCCGGCTCGCGCTCCTGCTCGGGCATGCCCGCAGGGTAGCCGGTTGAATTGACACCTGTCACATCGATTGAACTTTCTCAATCGATCTGTCAGGCTCCAACCATGGCGGATCTGGAGAGGACGGGCACGGCCGACCCCCGGCCACCCGACCCGCTGCCTCAACCCTCTGCTCCGGCGACGGCCCGCCTCGGCGCGGCCTTCTGGCAGCTCTGGACGGCGAGCGGGCTGTCCAACCTGGCGGACGGCATTGTCAAGGTCGCGCTCCCCCTGGTCGCCGTCCGGCTCACGCACTCGCCCACGTTGATCGCGGGGCTGGCCTTCGCCCTCTCGCTGCCGTGGCTCCTGTTCGCCCTGCCGGCGGGCGCCATCGCCGACCGGGTCGACCGCCGCCGGGCGATGGTCGCCGCCGAGATCACACGCGCGGCGCTGCTCGTCGTGCTCATGGTGACCGTGCTGACCGGCACCGGTTCGATCTGGGTGCTGTACGCCGTTGCGCTCTGCATCGGGGTCGCGGAGACGATCAACGACACGTCGGCGCAGTCGATCCTGCCGCTGATCGTGCCGCGGGACCGGCTGTCGCGGGCCAACGGGCGCCTGTTCGCGGCGGAGCTGACCGCGAACCAGTTCATCGGCCCACCGCTGGGAGGCTTCCTGGTGGCGGCGGGCGCGGCGATCGCCTTCGGTGCGCCCGCGGCGTTGTGGGCGGGTGCGGCGGTGGTCCTGCTGCTGCTGCGCGGCTCGTTCCGGGTGGAGCGCGAGGGCCGCAGCACGATGGTCGCCGACATCGCCGAGGGCCTGCGCTTCCTCTGGCGCAACCGCGTCCTGCGAACGCTCGCGGTGATGGTGGGTCTTTTCAACTTCGCCTCGAACGCCGTCTTCGGGGTCTTCGTGCTCTACGCCGTGGGCGCGACGTCGGCGATGCGGCTGTCCGATCCGGCGTACGGGGTGCTGCTCACCACGGTCGCCGTGGGCAGCCTGGTCGGCTCCCTGATCGCCGAGCGGATCGAGCGGCGGCTCGGCCGGCAGCGGTCGCTCGCGCTCACCACCGTGGGCAGCGCGCTGCTCGTCGGGGTGCCGGCGCTGACCCCCAACCCGTACCTGATCGGAGTGGCCTTCTTCATCGGCGGATGCACGATCGCCATCTGGAACGTGATCACCGTATCGCTGCGGCAACGGATCACCCCGGACCGGATCCTCGGGCGCGTCAACAGCGGCTACCGCCTTCTCGCCTGGGGCTCGATGCCGCTCGGCACCGCCGCCGGCGGCCTCCTCGCCCAGTTCCTCGGGCTGCGCGCCGTGTTCGGTGCGGCGGCCGTGCTGACGCTCGCGCTGGTCTTCGTCCTGCGCGGCATCACCGACGAGGCGATGGACGCGGCGGACGTCGCCGGCCGCGCGTGACGGTCTCGGGGTCGCGCCGCGGGTTCCTGGGCGGGGGCGCCGCTCCCCGCGCGTCCTGGGCGCGCTCCGCCCGGCCGCCGGACGAGAATCGGGCGAGCAGCGCCCGTCCGGCACCAGGGATACGCGTAGGGGGCGGACATCGACGAATACGCCACCGAGTACGTGACCGACATCATCGAATACCTGATCGTCTGCCCGGTCTGCGAACTGGACTTCGCCGGGCACGCCGACGAGGCCGAGGCCGTCCACCTGGCCGGCGTGCACGACGACCTGCACCACGGCCGCCGGCCGGAGGCCTTCGTCGTCCCGGTCACCGTCGCGCACGAGGCCGCCGGCGGCTCGTGACACGGAGATCCCGGGAGGCAATCATGGACGGCGCCCCGGTGGTGGGGCGCGGAGGGTTGTGATGTCTCGTCTCGCTCAGGCGGCCGACGTGGACGCGGTCTGCGCGACGGTCGCGCTGGCGTTCAGTACGGATCCCGTCTGGGGTCCGGCCCTCGAGGGGGCGGACAGAGGGATCGATCGGCTGGCCCGCTACTGGCGCTATTTCGTGGAGAACCCGCAGGGCCAGGGCGCCGTGTGGATGCTGGAGGGCGCCGCCGCCGTGGCGGTCTGGGTGCCCCCCGGCGGCGAGGAGATGTCCGAGGAGCAGGCGGAACGGCTGACCGGCTTCAACCTGGACCTGTTCGGCGAGGACGGCGCGGAGCGGTTGGCGCAGCTGTACGAGCGCTTCGAGGCCAACCACCCCCAGCAGGAGGCCCACGCCTACCTCAGCCTGCTCGCCACCCACCCCGACCATCGGGGCCGGGGCATCGGCCAGCAGCTGCTCGCGGAGAACCTCCGCGGCTGGGACCGCGCCGGCGTTCCCGCCTACCTCGAGTCCACGAATCCCGCGAACGACCACCGGTACGAGCGCGCCGGCTTCCGGCGGCTCGGCGGCTTCACCGCCGTCCTGGACGGCGCGCCGATCACCACCATGTGGCGCCCCGTGTCCATGCCCGGGGACTGACCTCGATCCCTTTATCCACAGGGGTTTTCGGGGTGTCCGGATTGTCGGTGGTGGCCTTTAGCGTGGTGGTCGTGGTGATGGGGGATGCGGCTGCCGGGCATGTGGTGCCTCGCGTGTTGGCGCGGATTCGGGCGAGTGTCGAGACGGCGTTGGCGGCGCCGACCTGGAGTCTGTCGGCTGCCGAGGCACGGCAGACGGTGGCCGATGCCTACGCGGCGGTGGCGGCGGTGGAGGCGCTGTGCCTGCGGACGGTCCGGGATCTGGATGACCGACCGGAGGCGGTGCCCGGGGCCCGCCCGGGCACGACGGCGGCGACGTTCCTGGTGCACGCGTGTCGGGTCTCACCGGGTCAGGCGCACCGGGATGTCGCCGCGGCGAACGCCATCGACCCCGACGGCGGGGAACTGCCGCAACTGGGTGCCGCCCTCGCCAACGGTGAGGTCAGCCGGGCGCACGTGGACGTGGCTGTCAGAGCGATGAACCGGATCCCCGGCCACCTCACTCGAGCCGTCGAGGAGGACGGGGTCTCCGGAGCGGAGCGGGTGGATGCGTTCCTGACCGAGCAGTCCAAGATCCTCCCGCCGTACGCGACCGACCGGCTCGCCCAGCAGCTGCTGGCCACCCTGGACCCCGATGGCGCCGACCGGTTCGACCCGGCCGCCTACGAGCGGCGCGGCCTGCACTGCGCGGTGGACGCCACCGGGATGCTGGTCGGCCGGTTCCATCTCGACCCGGCCGCCGCCGCGAGCGTGAAGGCCGCCCTGGACGCCTACGCCGCCCCCGGCGCGCAGACCCCGGTCGAGACCGAGGACGGGCAACAGACCCTGCTCGGGGACGACCGGACCCGGCCCCAGCGCTACGCCGACGCCTTGACCGCGATCGCCCGCCACGCCCTGTCCGGTGCACCGTCGTCTGGGGGTGAACCGGCGCACGTGCTGGTCGTGGCCACCCCCGACCAACTCACCGACGCCACCACCCGACACACCAAGACTGCGGGGGCGGGGTGGGCGGAGTGCGTGCAGACCCGGCCGATCAGCCCCGGCACCCTCGGGCGGCTTAGTTGCGACGCGATCCTGTCCCGGGTGCTGCTCGCCCCCGACGGCGGGGGGCTCAACCTCGGCCGTAGTGTGCGGGTCGCCAGCACGGCGCAACGCCGGGCGCTGGCCGCCGGGACCGCGGCTGCGTGATCCCCGGATGCACCGCCACCCCCGGCATGTGCGAAGCCCACCACGTGGTCTGGTACCGGCACGGCGGACCCACCGACATCACCAACCTGGCCCTGTTGTGCGGGCACCA
>JBKPQU010000037.1:0-4594 GCA_046734255.1 Actinomycetota bacterium | reverse complement strand
GCCGCGAGGGGCGGCGATGGCGGCTGTGGCGCCGCCGCTCCTCGATGCCGTTGCTGCTGGCCATGCTGGTGCTGGGGGTGGCCGCGCTGGGAGCCGCCTTCGCCGACGACGACGGTTCCCCCGGCCCACCGTCGACGACCCCGGCCGCCACCGCGACGACCAGCCCGTCGCCGGCATCGGCGTCCCCGACGTCCGCCACGACCACCGACGACCCGACCACCGAGTCGGCCCCGCCGAGCACGTCGGTGCCGGTGACGACGTCGCCGGCGCCGGGGAGTCCCGTGGGGGTGCTCGTGGTCGAGTCGGACTATCTCGGCCGGGACGTCAAGGCCGTGAGCAGCGAGCTCCGTGCGCTGGGCCTGCAGGTGAAGGTGCGCCGGATACGGGTGAACCGGCTTCGCGCCCCGGACGGGAGCGTGGTGCAGGTTGGCCCGACGGGACTTCTCGTGTCAGGCTCGACAGTCACCGTCGTCGCGGCCTATGAGCGGCACCGAGGTGGCGGATGACGCAGTCCGGCTACGTGGAGAGCGAGCAGCGGTCGCCCCGACGGCGTCCCGCGGCGATGGGGAGAACCCAGGGATGGAAGCCGTGAACGACAGCCCCCGCGTGCTGGGGAACCGCTACGAGGTCGGCGACCTGCTCGGCCGCGGCGGCATGGCCGAGGTGCACCTCGGGCGGGATGCCCGGCTGGGCCGGGGCGTAGCGATCAAGCTGCTGCGCACCGACCTGGCCCGCGACCCCACGTTCCAGGCGAGGTTCCGCCGCGAGGCACAGTCCGCGGCGGCCCTGAACCACCCGGCGATCGTCGCGGTCTACGACACCGGGGACGAGACCGTCACCGAGTCCGGCGGGAGCGTGGTGTCGCTGCCGTACATCGTGATGGAGCACGTCCAGGGCCGCACGCTTCGGGACATGCTCAGCGAGGGTCACCCGCTGTCCGTCGAGGCGGCGCTCGAGGTGACCAGCGGGGTGCTCTCGGCGCTGGAGTACAGCCACCGCAGCGGCATCGTGCACCGGGACATCAAGCCCGCCAACGTGATGCTCACCCCCTCGGGCGACATCAAGGTGATGGACTTCGGGATAGCCCGGGCACTGGCCGACGCCTCCTCAGGGATGACCCAGACCCAGGCGGTGATCGGCACCGCCCAGTACCTGTCGCCGGAACAGGCCCGCGGTGACACCGTCGACGCCCGCAGCGACCTGTACTCCACCGGCTGCCTGCTGTATGAGCTGCTCACCGGCCGGACGCCGTTCGTCGCCGACTCCCCCGTCGCCGTCGCCTACCAGCACGTGCGCGAGCAGCCGCAGCCACCGAGCATCTACAACCCGGCCGTGCCGGAGGACGTCGACCGGATCGTGCTGCACGCCCTGGCCAAGGACCGCGAGGCCCGCTACCAGACCGCGGCGGAGTTCCGGGACGACGTCGAGGCTGCGCGGGCCGGGCGCCGGGTGGCTGCGCCGCTGGCGGCGGCGGGCGGCGCGGCCACGGCGATGACCGAGTACATACCCGAGGGCGCCACCACACCCACCGAGGCCGTACCGCCGGGGGCGGGCACGCTGCTCGGCGCCCCGGGCTACGGCGCGGAGGTCGATCCCTACAGCTACAACGGGCAGACGGCCGTCCACCGGCGGGACATGCGCCACGCCGACGAACCGCCCAACCGCTGGCGCTCCTACACGCTGGTGGCACTGGCCGTCGTCCTGGTGCTCGGGCTGATCGGGTTCGGCGTGTACAAGATGCTCGGCGGGGGAGGATCGAACGCACCCACGACGGTGGCGGTCCCGACGACGCTGGTCGGCGTCAGCCAGGATCTGGCGGAGCAGCGGATCAGGGATGCCGGGCTGGTGGTCGGGACCGTCACCCAGGAGGCCTCCGACACCGTCGACTCCGGCAACGTGATCAACACGAGCCCGGTGCCAGGTGCCCAGGTGGCCCCCGGATCCAAGGTCGACCTGGCCGTCTCCTCGGGCGCGAACACCATCGAGGTGCCGGACGTGACCGGGGTGGACCAGGCGAGAGCCCGGGCTGCGCTGGAGGCGGCCGGCCTGACGGTCGGTGACGTCCAGACCGAGGACAGCGCCAAGGACGAGAACACGGTCATCCGGACCGATCCGAAGGCCGGGCAGAAGGTCGAGCGCGGCAGCCCGGTCACGCTGGTCGTGTCCAGCGGCGAGGTCAACGTGCCGGACGTCCGGGGCCTCAGCCTCGACGAGGCGCGGAAGAAGCTCACCGGCCTGGGCCTGCAGACCGACTCCCGCCAGCAGATCGACACGACAGCCCCGGCGAACACGGTGATCGCCCAGAACCCGGTCAACACCAAGGTCAAGGCCGGAACCGTGGTCACGTTGACGTATGCGGTGCCCCCGGCGACCCCGACGACCCCGCCCCCGACGACCCCGCCGCCCACCACCCAGCCGCCGGCTCAGCCCTGACCACGCGCCCGGGGCGGCGCGCCGGCGGCGTGCCGTGGCTCAGTACTGGCCCCAGTACTGGCTCAGGAGGGCCCAGGAACTGGCCCAGGACTGGCCTAGGACTGGCGGACCAACGGTGCGAGCCCGACCGACCGGTCCACCGCGCCGGGGTCGCCGCACGCCGCCAGCCAGTTGGCCAGCAGTCGGTGGCCGCCCTCGGTGAGCACCGACTCGGGGTGGAACTGCACGCCGTACAGCGGCAGCTCTCGGTGCTGCAGCGCCATCACCAGCCCGCCGGAGGTCCGGCCGGTGACCTCCAGGACCTCCGGCACGGTCTCGGAGACCACGGCCAGGGAGTGGTACCGGGTCGCGGTGAACGGCGAGGGCAGGCCGGCCAGCACCCCGGCGCCGCCGTGCAGCACCTGGCTGGTCTTGCCGTGCATCAGCTCCGCGGCGTGGGTGACCGTGGCGCCGTACACCTCGCCGAGCACCTGATGACCCAGGCACACGCCGAGCATCGGCCGGCCCGACCCGGCGCAGTGGCGCACCATCTCGGGGCAGATCCCCGCCTGGGCGGGCGTTCCCGGTCCCGGCGAGAGCAGGACCCCGTCGAACGCCGATGCCTCGGCGGTGGTCACGGCGTCGTTCCGCCGCACCTCGCACTCCGCGCCGAGCTGGGCGAGGTAGCCCACGATCGTGTAGACGAAGCTGTCGTAGTTGTCGACGACGAGCACGCGCAGCGCCACGGGACTTGTCTCCTGTCAGCCTGTTCCGGAGGTGGTCGGCCCGGGCGTCCCACCTGGTGTGATGCCCGAGCCTGTGCCGGTGCTCCCGCTCGGGGTCGAGGTGTGCGCGTAGCGCAGGTCGAGCGATCCGGCGAACGCCGGGAGCCGCAGGTCGGAGTACGAGCGGACGGCGTAGCCCAGCCCCACCGCCGCGACGTACTCCCGGTAGAGCGCCACGTCCGCGGAGTCGGTCAGCGCGCGGCGCATCCGGTCGACGTCGCCGATCGCGGTGATCACGTACGGCGGGGAGTACACCCGGCCCTGGAGGATCAGCGTGTTCCCGACGCAGCGCACCGCGCTGGTCGAGATCACCCGCTGGTCCTGCAGCATCATCGCCTCGGCGCCGCCCGTCCACAGCGCGTTCACCACGGCCTGGACGTCCTGCTGGTGGACGACGAGGTCGTCCGGCTTGACCGACTGCGGGACCGGCGCCCCCCGCGGGGCGTCGTCCAGCGTGACCTCCAACCCCGGCCCGCTGACCGGGGTCAGCCCCGCGGCGGCGGACCAAAGCTGCCCGGAGCGCCGCAGCCGCTGCACCTCCACGCCGCCCGCGGCGACCGCCATCGTGTCGGCGTCCACCTCCGCGCGGAGCGCCTCGACCCGGCGCACCCGGGCCTCCACCCGGGCGTTCTCGGAGCGGATCAGGCCCACGAGGTCCGGGCGGTCGGCCCGGAGCTGGGTGCCGCGGGCCGTGTGCGCGCTGGTGGTGAACAGCAGCCCCGCCGCCACCAGCGCCAGCGCCACCCCGGCGGTCCCCACCCTGGACGTGCGCCGTACGGGCGGCGGCATCGGCTCCAGCGTGGACACGGGGCTACGCTAGTTCACGGCCTCCAGGCGCGGGCCCGGTCCGCGAACGCGCGGGTGACCAGCGCCGACGCCGTACGGCGGCCCGACCTCTAGACACGCCGCAACCGACCCGAGGAGTCACGGACATGCCTGAGTCGAGGGTTCGCAAGAAGAGCGCGTTCACCCCGCCCTCGGCGAAGACCGGCCCGCCCAAGCCGAACGCCCGCTGGTTCGTCCCCCTGATGGTCGGCCTCCTGCTGGTCGGATTGGCCTGGATCGTCACGTACTACCTCACCCAGGCCGCCTACCCCATCCCGGGGATCGAGCACTGGAACCTGGCCATCGGGTTCGTCCTGCTGCTCTCCGGGTTCGTGATGACCACGCGCTGGCGGTGACGTCCGGCCGTTGTCCACAGCGTTAACCACAGCTGTGGGTAAATCACAGCTGTGGAATTACCCGGCAGAGGCTTGTGAGCGCGAGGCTCTCAGAGGAAGGCCCCGGCCGGCACGGTTGTGATCTTGTATGCCACCAGGAGCACGAGGATGCCGGTCACGGTCACCACACCGCCCGCCTGTGCCAGCGTCCGGTACTTCGCGCGCGGCGCGTAGGCC
>JBKPQU010000036.1:0-5620 GCA_046734255.1 Actinomycetota bacterium | reverse complement strand
GAGGCGTTCCGCTCCAGCACCATCGTGACCTGGTAGGTGCGAATCTCCTCCCCCCCGCCGGCGGCCGTCCGCCAGGACGCGGCCGCGGCGCGGGACGGCGTGGCCGCGTCCGCCGCCGAGCCCGGCAGCAGCACGAGACCGGTCAGGGCGAGCAGCCCCAGGACGCTCGGGACGGCGATACGGCGGGCGGCCGTGGCCCGGGCCGCGGCGTCCGATGCGAGCGACCGGATCACGGGTCTGACCACGGCGCCACACTAGTGGCGCCACCTGGCGGCTCCGTGGACGGGCCGCACGACCGGCGGCCGGGTCGGGCCCCTGCCCTCCCCAGCAGGCGCGCCTACCTCAGCGATGGGTGCGCTGGGACATCGCGCGGTCGGCCTCGCGCCGGTCCTGGCGTTCGCGCAGCGCCTGCCGCTTGTCGTAGTTGCGCTTCCCCCGGGCCAGGCCGAGTTCGACCTTCGCGCGGCCGTCCGTGAAGTACAGCGCCAGCGGCACCAGCGTCAGGCCCTTCTGCCGGGTCTCCGCGTCCAACCGGTCGATCTCCACGCGATGCAGCAGCAGCTTCCGGCGACGCCGAGGCTCGTGATTCGTCCAGGTCCC
This sequence comes from Actinomycetota bacterium, assembly GCA_046734255.1. GTDB lineage: Bacteria > Actinomycetota > Actinomycetes > Actinomycetales > Kineosporiaceae > JBKPQU01. The sequence goes on along the minus strand of JBKPQU010000036.1, from coordinate 5,020 downwards.
GAGGGAGTACTCCGGGATGTGCACGCCCTCCAGCCAGATCTCCCCGCCGCTCACGGTGGCGAACCCGTCGACGAGCGACGCGCGCCCCGCGCGCAGGGACTTCACCTCCGTGCCGGTGAGCACGAGCCCGGCCTCGAAGACATCCTCGATGTGGTAGTCGTGGCGCGCCTTCCGGTTGGTCGCCACGATCTTGCGACCCTGTTCCTTCGGCACGCGACGTTCACCTCCCGGCTGTGCGAGCAGCCGAGTCTACGGCGGTGCGGCCGCGGGTCCTGAACTCCCCGCCGAACTCGCCGCCGGCGCTAGAGCCACCTCATCGGGTTGACGTGCTCGCCGTTGACGTAGACCTCGAAGTGCAGGTGGCAGCCCGTGGACAGGCCGGTCGTCCCGGAGTAGGCGATCACCTCGCCCCGCGAGACCCGCCCGCCGGTCACCACGAACCTCGACAGGTGGTTGTAGGAGGTGGCGAGCCCGACGCCGTTCACCCTGCCGTGGTCGAGCACGACCTGGTTGCCGAACCCGCCGGCGTACCCGGCGCGCACCAGCACGCCGTCCGCCGCCGCGTGCACCGGGGTGCCGCAGGGAGCGCCGAAGTCCACCCCGGCGTGCAGCCGCCAGTAATGCAGGACCGGGTGGAAGCGCATCCCGAAGCCCGACGTGATCGGGGCGTTCACGGGGAACGACAGGTAGCCGTGGCCGGACTGCGCGACGCTGCGGCCGCCGTGCTCCGCCCTGGCCCGGGCGGCCAGGATGGCGCGCAGCCGCGCCTGCTGCTTCTCCAGGGCGTTCAGACGGGCCTGCTCGGCCGCCTTCCGGGCGCTGATCACCGCCACCGCGGCGGCCTGGGTGCGCACCAGCGCCGCGACCGACGCAGCAGCCTTCGCCGCGGCCTGCTCGTCCGCCCGGCGCCGGGCCACCGCGATCGCCGACTGCCGCTTGAGCTCGGTCACCTTCACCTGGACGGCGTCCAGCAGTGCCGCCTGCGCGCGGATGTCGGCCTCCATCACCTGCAGCCGCCCGATCGCGGAGTTCTGGGCGCGCAGGGCCGTCCCCGCGACCGTGACCCGATCGGCGAACTGCTGCGGGCTGTCGGCGTCGAAGGCGACCTCCAGGCCGCTCAGCCCGGAGGTCAGGTACGCCTCCCGGGCGATCCGGCCGAGCGTCGTGCGCGTGTCGGCCTCCTCGTCCCGCCGGGAGTCGAGGTCGGCGGCGGTCTTGTCGGCCTCGGCCTGGGTGAAGGCCAGCTGGGCGGCGACCTCGGCGTCCCGCTTGCGGGCCGCCGCCAGCGCGGTCTCGGCCCGGGCCTCGGCCGCCCGGGCGACCACCAGGCCGGCCTGGGAGCGGTGCAGGGCGATCGCCGCATCGACCAGGTCCGCGGACGTGCCCTCCAGCTCCTCGCGGATCGCGGCGGCGTCGCGGTTGAGCTTCTTCTGCCGGTCGGTGATCGAGTCGGCGGCTCCCACGGGCGCGCCGAGCAGCCCGGCGACCAGGACCACCCCGAGGCTCGCGGCGACGGTGGCGACGGCGTGCGTCCTCCGGCGGACGGTGGCCATCCGCTTCCTCCCTCGTCCCGGACCGGGTCACCGCAGCGACAGGGACCCCAGGTCCGTGCAGGTGTAACCCTCGACTAAAGGTCGACGGTTACACCTTGAGGTATCGGAGAAGCGCGAGGAAGGACGACACGCCAGCAATCACGACGCCGACCAGAAAAAGCCACGGAACCACGCTCATGGCATCCGCGACGCCGACGTAGTTGAAGATCCGCAGGGTATGGCTCAGCCGGCCCTGGATCTCGAAGTGGGTGACCGCGATCAGCGCGGCCGAGGCGAGCACCGCACCGAACAGGGCGGCGATCACGCTCTCCAGGATGAACGGGAGCTGGATGAACACGTTGGAGGCGCCGACGAGCCGCATGATCCCCGTCTCGCGGCGGCGGGTGAAGGCCGTCAGACGGATCGTCGTGGCCACCAGCAGGGTCGAGCAGGCCAGTGTGATCACGGCGAGGACCCAGGAGTAGAACGTCAGCCGGTTCAGCAGCGAGAACAGCTGGTCCAGGACCTTGCGCTGGTCCTCGACGGACTCCACGCCCGGCCGGTCGGCGAAGACCTGGGACACCACCTGGTACTGCTGGGGATTCTTCAGCCGCACGCGGTAGGACTCCGGCATCTGGTCCACGGTGACGTTGTCGGACAGGACGCTGTCCTTGAACTGCTGCCGGAACCGGTCGAAGGCCTGCTGCTTGGACTCGTAGAACACCTGGGCGACGTACGGGGCCAGCTGCGGGGACTTCAGATCCGCGAGGATCTGGTCCTTCTGCGCCTGGCTCACCTCGCCGTCAGCGCAGCTGGGGGTGTCGGAGTCGTTGCCGCACAAGAAGATCGAGACCTGGACCCGGTCGTACCAGTAGTCCTTCATCGTGCCGACCTGCTTCTGGGCGAGGATGCCGAGCCCGAACAGGAACAGCGAGACGAGGGTGACCAGGATGACGGAGACGGTCATCGTCACGTTGCGCCGCAACCCGATGGCGATCTCACTGAGCACGAACTGCAGCCGCACGGAGCCTCACCCGCCCCGGCGATCGGAGGGGCGGGCCGCTGCGGCCGTGGCCGTCGCGTTCACCGGGTGTACCCGTAGACGCCGCGGTCCTGGTCGCGAACCATCTGGCCGTCCTCGAGCTCGACCACGCGCTTGCGCATCTGGTCGACGATCTCGTCGTCGTGGGTCGCCATGAGGATCGTCGTGCCCGTCCGGTTGATCCGGTCCAGCAGCCGCATGATCCCCACGCTGGTGGTCGGATCGAGGTTCCCGGTGGGCTCGTCGGCGAGCAGGATCGCCGGGCGGTTGACGAAGGCCCGCGCGATCGCCACCCGCTGCTGCTCCCCGCCGGACAGCTCGTGCGGGAAGCGGCGCTCCTTGCCGGCCAGGCCGACCAGGTCCAGGACCTCGGGAACGGTGTGCGCGATCGCGTGCCGCGGCTTGCCGATCACCTGCAGGGCGAAGGCGACGTTCTCGAACACGGTCTTGTTCGGGAGCAGGCGGAAGTCCTGGAAGACGACTCCGATCGTGCGCCGGAGGTGTGGGACCTTCCAGCTGGACAGCTTCGCGACGTCCTTGCCCGCGACGAAGACCCTCCCCCGGGTGGCCCTCTCCTCCTTGAGCACCAGCCGCAGGCAGGTGGACTTCCCGGACCCGGACGCGCCGACAAGGAAGACGAACTCGCCCTTTCCCACCTCGAGGTTGACGGTGTCCAGCGCGGGTCGGGAGGTCCCCGGATAGATCTTCGTGACGTTCTGGAAGCGGATCACGTACTTGTCCTCGGCCGAGTCGGGGTCAGGTCAGATGTGTGGCCGTGGCGACCGGCGCCACCGCGGCCCGTGGGGTTCGGCCGGCTCGAGTCTAGGCACAGCGCCCTACGGCCGCCCCGCCACGCGCCGACGACCGGTCACAAATGGCGGCTATCCGGCGTCCTTGTCCGCCTGCCGGCGCCACCGGATGCCGGTGTTGAGGAACTCGTCGATGTCGCCGTCGAAGACCGCGGTCGGGTTCCCGGTCTCGTACTCCGTACGCAGGTCCTTGACCATCTGGTAGGGGTGCAGCACGTAGGAGCGCATCTGGTTGCCCCAGCTGGACCCCTCGTTCTTCAGCGCGTCGAGCTTGGCCTGGCGCTCCTGCCGGGCCCGTTCCAGCAGCTTGGCCTGGAGCACCCGCATCGCCGAGGCCTTGTTCTGCAGCTGGGACTTCTCGTTCTGGCAGGTGACCACGATCCCGGTGGGCAGGTGGGTGATCCGGACCGCGGAGTCGGTGGTGTTCACGCTCTGGCCGCCCGGCCCGGTGGAGCGGAAGACGTCCACCCGGATGTCGTTCTCCGGGATCTCGATGTGGTCGGTCTCCTCGACGACCGGGAGCACCTCCACCCCGGCGAACGAGGTCTGCCGGCGGCCCTGGTTGTCGAACGGGCTGATCCGGACCAGCCGGTGCGTGCCCTGCTCCACTGACAGCGTTCCGTACGCGTACGGCTCGGAGACCTTGAACGTGGCCGACTTGATCCCGGCCTCCTCGGCGTAGGAGGTGTCGTAGACCTCCGTCTTGTAGCCGTGCCGCTCGGCCCACCGCAGGTACATCCGCAGCAGCATCTCGGCGAAGTCGGCGGCGTCCACTCCCCCGGCCTCCGCCCGGATCGTGACCAGCGCCTCGCGGGCGTCGTACTCCCCCGACAGCAGCGTGCGAACCTCGAGCTCACCCAGGTCCTTCTGGACGGCGTGCAGCTCGCGCTCGGCCTCGGCCAGGGTCTCCGCCGCCTCGGCCGGGTCGGTCGAGGACTCGCCGAGCTCCACCAGCACCTCGAGGTCGTCCACCCGGGACACCATCCGCTCCAGGCGATCCACCTCGGCCTGGGCGTGGGACAGCTTGCTGGTCACGGCCTGGGCGCGTTCCGGGTCGTCCCAGAGGCCGGGAGCGGCGGCCTGCTCGGAGAGGTCCGCGATCTGCTTCCTGACCGTGTCCAGATCGCTGACCTGGAGGATCGAGGTCAGCGTCTGGCGCAGCTGGCGCAGCTCCGCGGGAAAGTCGGCCGCCATGTCCGTCCAGCCTACGCGGTCGGAGCGGCACCTGCGGTCACCGGACGCCGCGGTCCCCACAGCCGGCGTCCAGCCCCTCCCCAGCCCGTCCATGGGAGCTCCCCGGCACACTGGTGGGGTGCAGGAGAATGAAGCGGAACGGATCGTCACGGAGTTGCAGGCCCGCGGGGTGATCGCCAGGGTCGCCCGCCCCGGGACGTTCCAGTTCGGAATCAGGATCCCGCTGGGTGACGGGCGGGAGGCGCTGTGGGACACCGATGGCACCGCCGGGCTGGAGGCCCAGATCATGCGCGACGGACTGCTCGTCGGGTTCGTGCCGCAGATCCCCGGCTCCGAGTCGTTCACCGACGAGCAGGTGATCCAGGCGATCGTCAGCGCCGACTACGGGCCCGGCTGAGCCGTCAGGCCGGCCAGGTTGCTCTCCTGTCCGCTCAGGGCAAGGG
>JBKPQU010000035.1:0-6047 GCA_046734255.1 Actinomycetota bacterium | reverse complement strand
GTGTCAACCCGACCGGCTGGCGTCACCCCGCCGGGGTCAATCGTCGTACCCCACGGGACTACGTCCAGCGTGATCAACCGCTTATCTCAGCAGCCCGCGCAGCACTGACCGGCGGGATTCGCTGCGACCAGGGACGGACCGCCTCGAGCTGCCCGCCAAGGTGCCGCTACCAACCGGACATACCCGTGCGCTGGACCCTGTAGCTGGTCCGGGTTCGTCAGCGCTTGGCGTACTTCGCGGCCGAGGGACCCCAGTCGATGACCACGCACTCCTCGTCGCCGACGATCCAGGCATCGTGCCCGGGAGCGCAGTCCATGAGGTCGCCGGGGCCGAAATCGGATTCGGTCCCATCGTCCATGCGGATGCGCATCCGCCCGGAGATGAGATAGCCGACATGCGCGGCCTGGCAGCTGTCAGTGCCGGCGATCGGCTTGACGTCCTGCGACCAACGCCACCCCGGCTGAAAATGGGCACGCAGCACTGGCCCATCGCCGATCGTGGAGACGTTGGCGTACCCGTGGCCGACGAAGGTGCGGACCTCTTCCGGGTCGTCGAGACTCTTCCGTTCCAGACCGGATGCCGTGGTCATGACCACTCCCCCTCGTCAAGCTGGCTGACAGTCGGGGTGACTATCGCACAAGCCGGGGCGGCGCAGCCGTCTCGACGTGGCTATCGACCATCCGTGTCTTCCCGGGAGACGAAGGCTGCTCAGGTCGATGTGGTGTCGCAGCCTCGTGAGCGCTCCTCATGATCCGCCATACTTGCCCGGATCGAGTCCGGAGGGGGCCGGCGATCGGGGGTGGCTGGCATGTCGGATGGCCGGGCCACTCGTCGGCCGTTCGCTGCCAGGCTCCGGCCGGCCTCCACTCGGAGGACCTGACCGATCTAGCGCGCCGCCATCTCGCCTGTGATAGGAGAACCCGCCATGACTGAGACGCCGCAGACCGGCTCGACCGACTACAGCGACCTGCGGGCCATGTTCATCAACTGCACGCTGAAGCGATCGCCCGAGCAGAGCCACACGCAGGGGCTGGTCGACGTCAGTCGGGGGATCATGGAGCAGCACGGGGTGGCGACGAGCGTGGTGCGCGCGGTGGATCTGGACATCGCCACCGGTGTCTGGCCGGACATGACCGAGCACGGCTGGCCGAGCGACGAGTGGCCCCAGCTGTACCCGCAGGTGCTGGATGCCGACATCCTCGTGCTCGCCGGCCCGATCTGGCTCGGTGACAACAGCTCGGTGATGAAGAAGATCATCGAGCGGTTGTACGCGTGTTCCCACCTGCTCAACGACGCCGGGCAGTACGCCTACTACGGCCGGGTGGGCGGCTGCCTGATCACCGGGAACGAGGACGGGGTCAAGCACTGCGCGATGAACGTGCTCTACAGCCTGCAACACCTCGGCTACACCATCCCGCCGCAGGCGGACGCGGGCTGGATCGGCGAGGCCGGCCCGGGCCCCTCTTACCTCGACCCGGGCTCCGGCGGCCCGGAGAACGACTTCACCAACCGGAACACCACGTTCATGACCTGGAACCTCCTGCACCTGGCCAGGATGATCAAGGCGGCCGGTGGGATCCCCGCGCACGGCAACCAGCGCTCCGAGTGGGATGCGGGCTGCCGATTCGACTTCGCCAACCCCGACTACCGCTGAGCGCGGGGGTCCGGCAACCGGCTGGCAGGTGATGCGCGATGCCCGAGGTCTCCTTCACCAGCCTGCTGATCGTGGCCCTGGTCGCGGTACTCGCGCCGCTGGCGCTCGGTTACGCGCCCGGACTGCGGATCCCGGCCGTCGTTGTCGAGATCGTCGCCGGAGTGCTGCTCGGCCCATCCGGACTGGGCTGGATCGAGATCGACCTGCCGGTACAGGTGATCGGGATCCTCGGTCTGGCCTTCCTGCTGTTCCTGGCCGGGCTGGAGATCGACCTTCGGCTGCTGCGTGGCAGGTCGCTCCGGCTGGCGGCCGTCGGGTACGCCTGCACACTGCTGCTCGGGCTCGCGGTCGGCCTGGCGGCCCGAGAGGCTGGCTGGGTGTCCTCGGCCACGTTGCTGGCCATCGCCCTCTCCGCCACGTCGCTCGGCCTGGTCATCCCTGTGCTGAAGGATGCCGGCGCGATCGACAGCGATGCCGGCCGGGCAACGATCGCTGCGGCGACGGTCGCCGACTTCGCCGCGATTCTGCTCCTCTCATTGGCGTTTTCAACCTCGGGAGGCAGCACCGGCGGGCGACTGGTACTGCTCGGCGCGTTCGTGCTGCTCGTCGCCGCGACCGCGGGCACGGTGCTGGCAGCGGGCCGATCGATGCGACTTGGCGACGTCCTGACCAGGCTGCAGGACACCACCGCCGAGATCCGGGTCCGGCTGGCGGTACTGCTGCTGATCGGCTTCGTCCTCCTCGCGCAGCGATTCGGCCTGGAGAGCATCCTCGGCGCCTTCCTGGCCGGTGCCGTGGTGGCCGCGGTGGACCGGGACGCGAGCTCGCACCCGAACTTCCGGATCAAGCTGGAGGCGATCGGGTACGGCTTCCTGGTCCCCGTGTTCTTCATCTCCAGCGGGGCCAAGCTGGACGTCGGCGGGCTGCTGGCGGAGCCTTCGGCGCTGCTCCGAGTGCCGGTGTACCTGCTGGCCCTCCTGCTGGTCCGCGGCCTGCCGGCCCTGCTCTACCTCCCGTCGCTCGGGCGCCGGGGCGCCGTCGCGACCGGACTGCTGCAGGCCACGTCGCTGCCGTTCATAGTGACGGCCACCCAGATCGGCGTCGCGATCGGCCAGCTGTCACCCGTCACCGCTGCCGCCCTGGTCTGCGCCGGGCTCCTCTCGGTGTTGATCTTCCCCGCCGTGGCCCTCGCCGCACTCCGACCGGCCGGGGACACGTCTACGGCTCCCGGCACTCCGCACCCGGAAGCTGCGCCGCCGCTCGAATGATGGCGAGGCCACCGCTGGTGGGCCGTGCTGCCAGCGCAGGCCCGGCGCCCCATCAGTTAGGCCAAGAGCCGGCAACCAACACGACACGGAATCCATCAGGGTCGGAAGCCGTCATGCCCAGTGAAGCGCCTATGACAACTCCAGGATCCGCTTCAGCCGGGCCAGATCCTTCTCGTTGGCTCGGCGCATCGCCGCTACCATCGCCGGCCGGGCGATCTTGGCGAACCCGACCGGCTCACCCCGGTTGCGCAGCGTCATCCGGGTCGTCGACTCGTTCTCCGGCTCCCACGTGTAGGTGGTCTCCATCGGAAACGGTCCCTGAGCGGTCCGCATCACCAACCGGTACGGGCCGTGCTCCATGACCTCGTAGGTGTAGGCGAGGGTGCGGCCGAGGAACTTGGCCACGAAGTCCAGCCGGGACCCAACACCCACCGGCGGCGGGGTCTGCCAGCGCACCGAGACGATGTTGGTGTACCACTCCGGCGCGTTGGACGGGTCACCGGCGTAGGCGGCGACCTGCTCGTACGGGCGCGCGATGACGATCTCGGTGGTGACGTCGACAGCCATAGAGGTCATCATCACCTAGGGCAGGCCACCATTTCGTTGCGTCAAGGGCCGTACTCCAGGATCCGGCCAAGATCGCGGAATCCGACTGAGGTGTAGAGGCCCTCGGCCATCGGTGTCGATTGCAGGCTGGCGGTTCGGCATCCGCAGGCGAGCGCATCATGCAGGAGGAGCGCGGTGAGCGCCGTGCCCAGCCCATGCCGGCGGGCATGCTCGAGGGTGCCGACGTTATAGATCCCACGGTCGCCGTCGTGATCGACGGCCATGGCGGTCGCCACGCTCTCACCGTTCATCCTGGCGATCATGATGTGGTAGGCGGCGGGGTCGGCGGCGGCGAGGAAGTTCGGTGGCACCCCGACGATCCGCAGGTGCTCGTTCCAGTTCGGCGGGGCGAGGTCGATCTGCGGCATGGGGAGGCGGAAGTCCTCCAGGGGGATACCCATGGCGCGCGTGGACTCGTGCAGGGTGTAGCCACGGCGCTCGAGATCGCGGCGCATGGCCCGGTCGGTCTCGTGCACCCACGCGGTGAAGTGCGTGACGCCTGCCGCACGGTAGGCCTCGGCCACGTCGTCGAGGGCCTCGACACGGTTGGCGGCGTCCAGGTCACGGTCGAGGAGCGCATTGTTGTAGACGGCGCGCTCGGGCTCATGGGGGAAGACAGCCACGGACACGCCAGCGAATCGCTGCACCGATGCACCGATCGCCCCGCGCGCGTACTCCCGCCACGCCGCGAGCAAGGTTCGGGTGCCGCGTCGGAGCAGATCGTCGGCGGCGTCTGTCAGGGGACCTCGCGAACCAGTCCCTGGACCATCGCCACGGTCTCCTCGTCGAGTTTCAAGTCGGGGTGAGCGATGGGCGCGTGGACCTTGACCACCTCCATGAGCTCGCTCTCAGTAGCGGTCTTGAACTCGGCGGGGCAGTCCATGCCCGAATCGGCGCAACGCAATGCGTACGGCATCTGTCGTCCTCTCTCTGGAGCCTTCTGGCAAGCTCTTCGGTGATCATTGCCGGCCGACGGCCGAACAAGCGGCTCCCTTCCTGCTATTCGGTGCCGCCTACACCAGGGCACCGAGTTGGCTGACAATGCGGCGCAGTCGATCAAGGTCTTCCGGGTCGATCAGCCGGGCGAGCTCCCGGTCGGCGGCTTCCAGGGCCTGGAGCGCCTGTCCGCGTATTTCCGTCCCCGCGGAGGTGAGCTGGACGAGCACCTCCCGCCGGTCACTGGGGTTGATCCGGCGATCGAGCAGCCCCTCTGCTTCAAGCCGGGACAGCAAGCCCGACATGGCCGGAGCGTCTATCTCGAGAGCGTCCAGGAGACCGGAGACCGGTGTCGCTCGATCGGGGTCGCACGCGCACAGCAGATATGCCCGCTGCGGGCTGATCCCTGGAGGGAACGCGGTGCGGTAGATGGCCTGGATGTGCCGCCAGCCCAGGTAGAAGTTGAAGCAGACCAGATCGCGGTACTCCGGCCGGTCGATCGGCACGCGCATCACCACCACACTCATTCGCATGCTAGTAGTTCGCGCGTTAGCTAATCAACGATGGTCAGCCAATCGTGGAATGGTTCGTGGGACGAACCACAGCGGACCGCAGCGTCGCGAGCAGGCCCGCTCGGCGGCGCTGCCCGCTCCAGGAATGTGAAGACGGTGCAGAAGGAAGGAACATCAGCCATGTCGCTCGCCCACGTCCACAACTTCGCCATCTCACTCGACGGCTTCGGCACCGGTGAGGGTCAAAGCGCCGACGCACACTTCGGTCACGCCGGCGAGAGGCTGCACGAATGGATGTTCGCCACCCGATGGTGGCAGCCCGGCGGCACCGGCGGCGTCGACGACGCCTTCGCCCAGCAGTTCTATCCGGGCATCGGCGCCGAGATCATGGGGGCCGGGAAGTGGGGTCATCCGGGATGGCACGAGGATCCGGAGTGGAAGGGCGCGTGGGGTCCCAACCCACCGTTCCACACGCCGACCTTCATCCTCACCCATCACACGCGCCCGTCGATCGAGATGGAGGGCGGCACGACCTTCCACTTCCTCGACGCGTCGCCTGCGGAGGCGCTCGAGACAGCCCGCAAGGTCGCGGACGGCAAGGACGTACGCATCGGCGGAGGAGCCACCATGATCCGCGACTTCCTTGCGGCCGGGCTCATCGACTACATGCACGTCGTGGTGGTCCCGATCCTGCTCGGCCGAGGCAAACGCCTCTGGGACGGACTCGAGGGCCTGGAGAGGGACTACCAGGTCGAGGCCACCTCCTCGCCCAGCGGAGTCACCCATGTGACGTTCACCCGTACCGGTGTCTGAGGGTTCGGAATGAATCGGCCGGACGGACTCTGCTGCGAACCCCGCCGGGTGACCGACGCGACCGCCGACGCGAAGTCGGCGACCGACGCTCTGGACCCGGCGCTCGCTCCCATGCCCTGAGCGCCCGCTCCGATCAGCGGTCTTGCGCCGGGCGCTGCTAGGTGGCCACGACCGGTTCGTCGGACTCGGTGAAGACCATGTCCGGTGGAGGGTTGCGCAACCCCCTGGTCAGGTACAACAGCCAGAGGAAGCCCAAGC
>JBKPQU010000034.1:0-7345 GCA_046734255.1 Actinomycetota bacterium | reverse complement strand
CCATCGACCTGCGCAAGGGGTTCGCCGACCGGCTGCTGATCGACGACCTCTCGTTCTCCCTGCCGCGCAACGGAATCGTCGGCATCATCGGCCCGAACGGCGTCGGCAAGACCACGCTGTTCCGGATGATCACCGATGGTGAGACGCCGGACGAGGGCGCGATCGTCGTCGGCGACACCGTCAAGATCTCCTACGCCGACCAGAGCCGCGGCGGCATCGACCCGAACAAGAACGTCTGGGAGGTCGTCTCGGACGGGCTCGACCACATCAAGGTCGGTCAGGTCGAGATGCCGTCGCGCGCCTACCTCTCGGCGTTCGGGTTCAAGGGCCCCGACCAGCAGAAGCCGGCGGGTGTGCTCTCCGGCGGGGAACGCAACCGGCTCAACCTCGCGCTCACATTGAAGCTGGGCGGGAACCTGCTGCTGCTCGACGAGCCGACGAACGACCTCGACGTGGAGACCCTGGGCTCGCTGGAGAACGCGCTGCTGGACTTCCCCGGCTGCGCGGTCGTGATCTCCCACGACCGGTGGTTCCTCGACCGGGTGGCCACCCACATCCTGGCGTACGAGGGTGACGACGAGGATCCCGCGAAGTGGTACTGGTTCGAGGGCAACTTCGACGCCTACGAGAAGAACAAGGTGGAGCGACTCGGCGAGGAGGCCGCCCGGCCGCACCGGGTGACCTACCGCAAGCTCACCCGCGACTGATCCACGGAAGCGCGCTCACGCAGTGATCGCGGGTTGATCGCGGGCCCCGCCTCAGCGGTAGGGCCCGGCCGCCGCCTGAGCCAGCACCATCAGCGACTGCCGCTCCTGCGGCCAGAAGCGGGACGCGACGCAGGAGAAGGGTGGCATGAAGCCGTCGCACGAAGTCCCGGCGGCACCCAGTTCAGTCGTGAACGAGGCCACCCCGAGCCTGCCGTAGAGGTCGTCGTCGGTGGTCCCGCTGACGTTGTAGAGCACCACGCCGGGTTGCCCGAATCGGTACCCGTTTAACGCCGCCATCCGCGACGCCAGCGCCCGAAGCTTGGTCCCGTTGGGCGCCGCGGTGTTCACGTCGCCCCACGGGTAGAGCACCAGCCCGGCGTAGCTGTGGTAGCTCATGAACGTGCCGGTCGTCGTCGCCGGCGCGGCGTCGCCGATCGCCGGGCCTCGGCGGTCGGCGAAGAGCTGGTTGAACAGGTTCTGCGCGGCCTGGGTCTCCGGCTCCGACGCGGCGGCGCCGCCACGGTAGGTCTGGCTGCACGTCGCGGAGGAGGAACCGATCCCGCCCCAGTGGAATGTGGCGTTGCGGTTGAGGTCCACGCCGTACTGGTTGCTCGACGTCGGCGGGTTCGCGCAGGAGCCGCGCAGGTTGTCGGCGTTCTTCCGCTGGAACAGGGGCGTGGCCCCGCCGTTCTCGACGATCTTGCGGCCGTCCGGGTTCTGCATCGGCAGTACCCAGACCTCGGTCGTGTTCAGCAGCGAGGTGACGGTGGCGTTCCCCCCGTACTGCGAGGTCAGGTAGTCGATCCAGTTCCAGGCGATCTCCGCTGTGGCCAGCTCCCGGGCGTGGATGGCGGCCATCACCACCGAACGCGGCTTCGGCGCGCTCGGCGTCAGGGCGCAGTCGCCGGCGGCCAGGTGAGTGATGCAGATGGCCAGCAGGTCGTAGCCGCCGAGGCCGCGCGCCTTGCGCCAGGAGTTTCCGTAGTCGACCACCTTGGCCAGGGCAGGGTAGGCCGCGGCGACGTCGCTCAGGTGCTGCAGCTGGGCCTCCACGGTGTGGTACCCGCCGAAGAACGTCGGGTAGACGGCGGCCGTGACCGCGTTCCGGGAGAGGCCACCGCTCCTGGGCAGCGGCGCCATCCGGCCGTCGATCCGCACCTGCAGTCCCTTCGCCCGCAGCCGCGACACCACCGACGCCTCGCCCAGCACGAAGTAGTCCGCGCCGACCCGGGCCTCGAGCAGGTCCGAGTTCGCGGACAGCCACTGCACCTGCGCCGGGGTGGGAGCCAGGACGCGCAGCACGAGCGCGCCCGAGGTCGCCGTGGGCGCGGCGGCCGAGGCAGGAGCGACGCCGGCGAGCGCGAGCGCGACCAGGGCGACGAGCGCTACGGCCAGGGAAGGAGGCGACGGGTTCCGGGCACGGGCACCTCCGGGACGGCGAGCGGAGGCGGGATCCCGGCATCATCTGCCGCGAATTTCCCCCCTCGGGCCGGTTTGCTCCGTTTCTCCTGGCAAGGTAGGGACGCTCCCGATCACCGTCAATCGGCCGTATGCCCGATCAGGGCAGGCTGCGCAGCGTGGCCGGCAGGCCGTCGCGCAGGCGCAGGGTCACCGCCGCCTGGTACCCGGGTTCGAAGCCGGGTGCGACCTCCGCGCGGTAGCGCGAGGCGAGCACGGCGAGCAGCAGTGTGGCCTCCATCGTGGCGAACGTCGCCCCGATGCAGATCCGCGCGCCGGCACCGAACGGCAGATACGCGCCGCGCGGGTGGCCGGGTGCGGTCTCGTCGTAGCGCCCCTCCCGCAGCCAGCGGTCCGGGCGCCAGCGCAGCGGTTCGGGCCAGGAGCGCGGGTCCCGCTGGAGCGCGTACGGCGCGACCACGCACAGCGTGCCCGGCTCGAGCAGGTGTCCGCCGAGGTCGATCGGTTGGGTCACCCGCCGCCCGACCACGTGGGCCGGCGGGTGCAGCCTGATGGACTCCGCGATCACCGCGCGGGTGCGGTGCAGGCGCTCCCAGTCCGCCGCGGCGACTGCCTCTCGGGCGGCCGCGCTGGTGATCTCGGCCACCAGGGCCTCGCGCTCCTCGGGATGCCGGGACAGCTCGAACCAGGTCCAGCCCAGCGCCACCGCGGTGGTCTCGTGCCCGGCGAGCATCAGCGTGAGCACCTCGTCGCGGACCAGCCGTGGCGGCATCGGCTCACCGGTGTCCTCGTCCCGCGCCGCCAGCAGGAGCGACAGGACGTCGTCACCGCCTTCGCCGCCGGCGCCGTCCCTGCGGGTGGCGATCAGCCGCTCTACCACCCCGTCGAGGCGCGCGCCCGCCGAGCGCAACCGCCACCGCGTGCGGCTGGGGACGCGCAGCAGCATGAAACCGTACGGGCGCATCAGCCGCGGGAAGGCCGGCAGCAGCCGGTCCATGGCGGTGCGGATCTCGGTTGCCTCGCGGGACAGGTCCGTGCCGAACAGGGTGCGGCCCACCACGTCCAGCGTCAGCGTGTTCATCTCCCGGGCGAGGTCCACCCGCATCCCGTCCGACCAGGACGCCGCCCGTTCGAGCCCCGCCCGCACCGCCTGGTGCCCGTAGCCGGCCAGCCGGCCGGGGTGGAACACCGGGTTGACCAGCCGGCGCTGCTGCCGGTGCAGCTCGCCCTCGCTGGTCAGCAGGCCGTCGCCGAGCAGGAAGCGCAGGACGTCGATGCCGCGGCCCTTGCGGACTCCGTTCGGCAGCGTCAGCAGGGTGCGGGCCAGCCCGGGGTCGGCGATCACTGCGAGGCGCAGCGGTCCTGCCTTGATCCGGGCGACGCCGTCCGTCGCGGTGACGATCTCGGTGAAGCGGTCGGGCAGCCGGTCCCGGTCGCCGAGCAGGCCGCGGGTGCTGGGCGGTCGGCGGCGCTGGGGCAGCAGGGCCGTGGTCATGGCGAGCCTCCTGGCATGGGCCGACGCCTTCGATTGTCTCCCCGCCGTCCCGGCCGGCTCCAGCGGCCCGCACACGCCCCTACGTGCGGGGCGCCCGGATCATCCCCTCCTGCGCGACCGAGCAGGCGAGGACGCCGTCCCGGGTGAAGATCCGGCCGAAGCCGAGGCCCCGGGCACCGGACGCCGACGGGCTGCGCAGCACGTACAGCAGCCACTGGTCGACCCGGGCCGGCCGGTGCCACCACATCGCATGATCGAGGCTCGCGACCTTCAGCCCGTCCGCGCCCAAGGTCAGCCCATGCCGGCGCAGCACCGGTTGCAGGAGGAAGTAGTCGCTGATGAAGGCCAGCGCGGCCGCATGCAGCGCCGGATCCGGGGGCAGCGGTGACGTGGCCCGCATCCACATCCCCTCTGTGACGTCGCCGGCGGGCACGGGGCGGAGGTAGTCGCTGCCGTCGACCGGCCGGAAGTCCACCGGGCGATGGCGGCGCCAGAACTCCAGGCGCGGGTCGTCCGAGCCGGCGAGCAGTTCGGTCATGGTCGGCAGCGACTCGGGGGGAGGGACGTCCGGCATGTCGTCCTGGTGGTCGACCCCCTCGGCGGGCAGTTGGAAGGACGAGATCATGGAAAGGATCGGCCGGCCGCCCTGCAGCGCGTGGGTGCGCCGGGCGGAGAACGAGCGACCGTCCCGCATCCGCTCGACTGCGAAGGTGATGGGTCGCTGCGGGTCCCCGGGGCGCAGGAAGTACCCGTGCAGGGAGTGCACCGGCCGGTCCACCTCGACGGTCCGGGTGGCGGCCATCAGGGCCTGGCCCAGCACCTGCCCGCCGAAGACCCGGGGCAGCGGCGTCTGCGGTGTCTGGCCGAGGAACCGGTCCGGGTCGCCGCCGGGGTCCGGTGTCAGGTCGAGGACCTCGGCCAGGCTCGGGAAGGCCGGCGGGTCGGCGTCCGCGGTGTTCGCCGCGTCGGTCGTCGTCACCGGCTCACTCCCCGACCCCGACCATGCGGGTCGCCAGGTCCGCGTAGAGGGCACCGATCGACGCCGGGGTCTCCCGCCGGCCCGGGTGGTACCAGCGGGCGACGTCGACCGCCATCGACAGCATCGCCCGCGCCACCTGCCGGGCGTCGGCGACACGCATCGTGCCCGACGCCACCCCGGCCCGGATCTCCTCGGCGACCAGGTCCTCGATCTGGCGGCGCACCTCGATCGTCGCCGAGCGGTCCTCCTCCGGCAGCGCGGCGAGTTCGTAGTGCACCACTCGGGCGACGCGGTGATGCTCGGCGTGCCAGGCGGCGAAGTCGCCGACCACCGCCCGCAGCCGGGCGACCGGGTCTTCCCCGCGCGCCAGGGCTGCCCGGACCAGCTCGAGCGAGGCCTGGTGGCCCACCCGGCTGATCTGGGCCAGCAGCGCGCCCTTGGACGGGAAGTGTACGTACAGCGCTGCCGGGCTCATCCCCGCGCGGGTGGCGATGTCCCGGGTGGTCGTCGCGTGGTAGCCCTGATCGGCGAACGCCTCGAGTGCGGTGACCAGCAACCGCCGCGACGACTCCGGAGTCAGGTAGGCCCAGGGGTCGACCGCCGTCCGGGTCGCGGCCTGGCCGCCCCCGTCCGCAGTGCCGGCGGAGCCGGCGACCGCCTCCATCGCGCCTCCCAGTGTGACAATGACCCACTTTCCGAGCGGCCCCATCCTCCCAGCCGAGATGAGACCGGGCGAGCACCCGGGCGGACGGACAGATCGCGTGGTCTATTGATGACATCCGGTGGACGGCCGTGCGGCGGAGATGGTGGACTGCGAACGTGCCGATGCTGCCCGCCACGACGGACGTCCGACGGTGACGGCTGAAGCAGCGGAACCGGCCCTTTCCGCGGTCGGGCAGCGGTTCGCCGGTCGGGTGGGGCTGGTCACGGCGTCCAGCCGCGGGATCGGTCTCGCCGTCGCCGAGCGGCTGCTCGCCGAGGGCGGCCGGGTGTGCCTGACCGCCCGGACGGCGGAGACGCTCGAGGAGGTCGTGCGCGGCCTCGGCGGCCCCGACCGCGCGATCGGCGTCCCCGGCAAGGCCGACGACCCCGACCACCAGCAGGCCGCGCTCGCGGCGACCGTCGCGGCGTTCGGCCGGCTCGACGTCCTGGTGAACAACGCGGGGATCAACCCGGTCTACGGGCCGCTGGACGACCTGGACCCCGCGGTCGCGGGCAAGGTCTTCGCGGTCAACGTGATGGCGGCGCTGGAGTGGACCCGGCAGGCCCGCCGGGCCGGACTCGGCGAGCACGAGGGCGCGGCGGTGGTCAACGTCGCCTCGATCGCCGGCCTGCGCCCGGCGCCGGGCCTGGGGCTGTACGCCGTGAGCAAGGCCGCACTGATCCACCTGACCCACCAGCTGGCGCTGGAGCTCGCCCCGGGGATCCGGGTCAACGCGGTCGCTCCCGCGGTGGTCAGGACGCGCTTCGCCACCGCGCTGTACGAGGGCCGGGAGGAGCAGGTGAGCGCGTCGTACCCGATGCGGCGGCTGGGCCGCCCGGAGGACGTCGCGGCGGCGGTGGCGTTCCTGGCAAGCGACGACGCCGCATGGGTGACCGGGCAGGTGCTCGTCGCGGATGGCGGACTCGGGTTGGGAGGAGGGGTGGCATGAGCGTCCGGGCGACGGAGGAGACCCGGCGGTCGCAGGAGTCCCGGGGGGCGCGACCGGCGGGGGATGTGATCACGACGGCCTGGCAGGTGCCCACGCTGGGCGAGCCCCGGGACGTGCTGCAGCGGACCGAGGTCAGCGTGCCCCAGCCCGGTGACGGCGAGGTGCTGGTCGAGGTCTGGTCGGCGGCGCTGAACTTTCCCGACGTGCTGCTCGTGCGTGGCGTCTACCAGGAGAGGCCCGGCCTGCCGTTCACGCCGGGGATCGAGCTGTGCGGGGAGATCGTCGCGGTCGGCCCCGGCGTCGAGCCCACCAGGCTGGGCTCGCGAGTGGTGGGGACGACGCTGCTGCCGCACGGGGCGCTGGCCGGGTACGCGCTGGCCCGGTCCGCGGAGATGCTGCCGGCACCGGCCGCCTTCGACGACGCGACCGCCTCGGCGTTCGTGGTCGCCTACCACACCGCCTGGTTCGGCCTGTACCGCCGGGCCGGGCTGCGGGTGGGGGAGACGCTGCTCGTGCACGCCGCCGCCGGCGGAACGGGCAGCGCCGCCGTCCAGCTGGGCCGTCTGGCCGGCGCCCGGGTGATCGCCGTGGTAGGCAGCGCGGAGAAGGCCGATGTGGCCCGCGAGATGGGCGCCGACCTGGTGATCGACCGGACTCGCGAGGACATCATCGCGGCGGTCAAGGAGGCGACCGGGGACAAGGGCGTGGACGTGATCTACGACCCGGTCGGCGGGGAGGCGTACGCCGCGTCCACCAAGGTGGTGGCCTTCGAGGGGCGGATCATCGTGGTCGGCTTCGCCGGCGGGACGATCCCGAAGGTCACGCTCAACCACGCGCTGGTGAAGAACTACTCCATCCTCGGCCTGCACTGGGGGCTGTACCGCAGCCGCCGGCCCGAGCTGATCCGCCGCGCGCACGACGAGCTGATGACGCTGGCGGCCGCGGACGTCGTCCGGCCGCTGGTCTCCAGGCGCCTGGCCTTCGACGAGGCGCCGGAGGGGCTGGCCGCGCTCGCCGCGGGCGAGACCATCGGCCGGGTGACGGTGGCGCCTCCCCAGGGCGCCTAGGCCGGCCGGGCCGCCCGGGCCGGCGG
>JBKPQU010000033.1:0-5361 GCA_046734255.1 Actinomycetota bacterium | reverse complement strand
CCCCTCGAGCGCGTCCGCGTACACGGCCCGGACGGCCGCGTCATCGGCGAGGCTCGTGATCGCGACGTCCGCCGACTCGGCCGCCCCGCTCGCCGTTTCGGCGACCTCGGCACCCGAGGTGTGGGCGACCGCGTGGCACTTGTCACGGTCGCGGTTCCAGACGATGACGTGGAAGCCGGCCCGGCGGAGCGTTCCGGCCATGGCGCCGCCCATCCGCCCGGTTCCGAGGACGGCGACCGTCGAGGCGCGCTCCGATCCGCTCACGGCATCAGTACGGCATCGACCAACCGGCGTCGACCCGGAACTCGGCGCCGGCGATCGAGGGGTTCTCGAGCATGAGAACCGCGACGTCCACGACCTCCTGCATCTGCACGAGGCGTCCGGTCGTCGTCCTGTTCCGGTGGGCGTCGAGGGCCTCGGTCTTGCCCTCCCAAAACGGTGAGTCCTCGACGATCCCGGGATGGAGCGCGTTCACCCGGATCGGCTTGAG
Source organism: Actinomycetota bacterium (assembly GCA_046734255.1). Classification (GTDB taxonomy): domain Bacteria; phylum Actinomycetota; class Actinomycetes; order Actinomycetales; family Kineosporiaceae; genus JBKPQU01. Next base: position 4,871 of record JBKPQU010000033.1, on the reverse strand, counting down.
CTCGGCCGTGAGCGAGCGAACGAGGCCGTCCACCCCGTGATTGATCGTCGTCACGGTCATGGAACCCGGGTAGGGACGCTCCTTGGCCAGACCGCCGAAGATCAGGATCGACGAATCGTCGTGCAGGCGGTCCAGGAGCGCGTGCACGACCTCGGTGTAGCCGACGAGCTTCAGGGTCACCAGAGCGATCGCCTCGTCGATGTCGTAGTCGCGCATCGTGTTGAGGTCGCGATGGACCCCGGCCAGCACCAGCCGGCTCACGCCGCCGACCCCTTCCAGCGCGGGCGCGATCTCCTTGGGCTTCGATAAGTCGAACGCGAGCTCCGTCGTCTTGCCGCCGAGCTCCGTGGCGACCGTGCTCCCTCGGGTCGGGTCACGCCCGGTGATCACCACCTCGCGGTCGGACTGGGCGTAGTGGCGGGCCACCTCCTTGCCCAGACCGGCCGTCCCGCCGACCACCAGCACCAAACCGTCCGTCATCGAACCTCCCTCGATGTTGCCTCGATCGTGTCCCGCAGGTAGTCCCAGTCGCGCTCGAACCGGTACGAGTGCCTGACCGGAGGCGCGGGCGACTGCGTCTCGAGCCACCGAACCGGCATGTCGGCCGGGTTCGCGAACGCGTGGACGCACCCGACGCCCGCCCAGGCCACGTCGCCGGGGACCATGTGGTACGACTCGCCGTCGAAGGTGGCGTCGACCTCGCCCTCGAGGATCAGGTAGGTCTCCTCCAACGGGTGGTCGTGTCCGCCGATGACGCCCTTGAGCGCGTCGTATTGCACCATGAACATCGTCGACAGCTGCGCGCCGAGGTCCGAGTCGATCATCATCTTGACGGTGATCCCGCTGTAGACGAGCAGCGCCGATCGCATGCTGGCCGACGCGGCCAGCAGCTCCTGGCTCTGCCTGCCCGGGTCCATGTGCCCGGGCTGGATGCTCCCGAACGAGCGCGTTCGGGGGTCGCGGGCGTCGACCGGAATCGGGTCGATCTCGGGCAGCGCCGGGACGAAGTACGTGTCCCCACCGTGCGCGGCCCGCGGGACCGGCGCCGAGAGCGCCGCCCATCGAGCCGTGGCCGAGCTCCGGTTCGCGAGCGCGTGGGCCTGCCCGAGAGCGATGAGCGCGTAGTCGCCGGCACGGAGCAGGACCGCGGTCTCGGAGGTGAACAGGACGACCTCGCCATGGACGACGTACAGGCTCTCCTCGTACGAGTGGACGTGCCAGTCGAGCCGGCCGCCGGGCTCCATCTCCCCGATCCCGAACCCCGTGTGGACGGCCCCCGCGCCCTCGTCCACGACGGTCCACCGGCGGAAGCCCTCGACGTGGCCCTCGAGCGCGGGGGGCACACCCCAGGACGCGTCGGCCACGGTTCGAACCAGATGGTTCGTCATCAGTCCATCGTGGCGCTCACGTGCTCGGCGATCGACGCCGCCGAGGGGATCGCGAGGTCCTCGAGCGCGTCGGCGGCGGGCAGCGGGATGTGGGGCGTCGTGATCCGCACGATCGGACCGTCCAGATCGAAGAAGCGATCCTCGGCGACGATCGAGGCGACCTCGGCGCCCCAACCGCACAACCGCGGGCTCTCCTCGACGGTGACGAACCGACCGGTCTTGCCGACCGACTCCAAGATCGTGGTCGCGTCGAGCGGGACGAGCGAGCGCACGTCGATCACCTCGGCGTCGATCCCGTCGCCCGCGAGCGCCGTCGCGGCCTCCAACGATCTGGGGACCATCGCCCCGAGAGCCGCGATCGTCACGTCGGATCCCAGCCGGAGCACCTTGGCCGATCCGAGCCGGTCGACGACCTCGCCGTCGGGGACCTCGCCCTTGGTCGCGTAGAGCACCTTCGGCTCCACGACGATCACGGGGTCGGGGTCGCGCACGGCCGCCGCGAACAGCCCGATCATGTCCACGGGGTTCGAGGGCACGACCACCTTCAGCCCCGGGATCGCCATCGCCCACCCCTCGACGCTCTGGGAGTGCTGCGCGCCGAAACGGACGCCGCCCCCGTTCGCGGTGCGGATCACCAGCGGCAGCGCCACCTGGCCGTTCGTCATGTAGCGCGTCTTCGCGATCTGGTTCGCGATCAGGTCCCAGCAGACCGCGAAGAAGTCGCTGAACATCAGCTCGGCCACCGGGCGGAGCCCGTTCATGGCCGCACCCATGATCGCGCCGATGATCGCCTGCTCCGAGATCGGCGTGTCGCGGACGCGCTTGGGGCCGAACCGTTCGAACAGCCCCTCGGTCGTCTTGAACACCCCGCCGGCCGCCGCGACGTCCTCGCCGATGAAGTACACGCTCGGGTCGCGGTCCATCTCCTGCGCGATCGCCCGGCTGACCGCCTCCCGGTACGTCAGCTCCGCCACGCGGACCCCCCGTCGGCCCACAACTCGGTCCCGAGCGCCTCGGGTTCGGGGTACGCGCCCGCCTTCGCTTCCTCGGTCGCGCGGTCGACCAGCTCGAGCGCCTCGCGTTCCACACGGTCGAGGGCCTCGGGATCGACGCCGGACGCGAGCAGCCGGTCGCGATAGGTCGGGATCGGGTCGCGGGCCAGCCACGCCTTGACCTCGTCGTCGGGCCGGTACTTGGCGGGGTCGGCCCGCGAATGCCCGCCGTGCCGGTAGGTCTTCGCCTCCACCAGGGCGGGGCCTCCGCCCTCGCGAGCCCGGTCGACTAGACGCGTTGCGGTCTCGTACACCTCGTCGACGTCGTTCCCGTCGACGAGGATGGGTTCGAGCCCGTAGGCGCTCGCCCGGTCGGCGGCCGGGTTGGCGACCGCCGTCACGGCCCCGATCGGCGTGTACTCCATGTACAGGTTGTTCTCGCAGACGTAGACGACCGGGAGCTGCCAGACGACGGCCAGGTTCAACGCCTCGTGGAACGCACCGATGTTGGTCGTCCCGTCCCCGAAGAAGCACACGACGACCTGACCGGTCCCGCGCTCCTGGGCCGCCCACGCCGCGCCGGCGGCGATCGGCATGTGCGCCCCGACGATCGCGTACGAGCCCATCGCGCCGTGCGATACGTCGGTGAGGTGCATCGAGCCGCCCTTGCCGCCGCAGATCCCGTTCGCCCGGCCCATCAGCTCCGCCATCAGCGCGCCCATCGGTGCGCCGCGCAGGAGCGTGTGGACGTGGCCGCGATAGGTGCAGTAGACGAGATCCTCGGGCCGCAGCGCCGCCGCGAACCCCGCGGCGACCGCCTCCTGCCCGAGCGCGAGGTGCGACGTGCCTTTGATCAGCCCCTCGAGGAACAGGTCCTGCGCCCGCTTCTCGAACAGACGTGCCTCCTGCATCATCCGGTACATGTCGACGCGAACCTGCTCGTCGGCGACCGGCTTCGACGTGGTGCTCACTCGCGGCCTCCGGATCAGTACTCGTTGGCGACCATCAGCTCTTCGCACGGGAAGAGCGTGATGATCTTGGGTCCCGCCGCGGTCACGACGACCTCCTCCTCGATCCGAGCGGCCGATCGTCCGTCCGTCGCGGGACAGTAGGTCTCGAGGGCGAAGAGCATGCCTTCCTTGAGCTCGATCGGCTCGTCGAACGAGTTCAGGCGGCTGATGATCGGTCGCTCGTGCAGGCCGACGCCCACGCCGTGTCCGAACTGCAGGCCGAACGCGTCGAACTCGTCTTGGAACCCGAACTCCTCGGCCTTTGGCCACACGGCGGCGAGCTGATCCGTGGTGTTGCCCGGCTTCACGAGGTCGATCGCGGCGTCCATCCATTCGCGCGATCGCGAGAATGCGTCGCGTTGCGCCTGCGTGGCGCGCCCGACGACGAAGGTGCGGTAGTAGCAGGTCCGGTAGCCGTTGTTCACGTGGATGATGTCGAAGTACGCCTGGTCGCCCGGGCGGATCAACCGGTCGGAGAAGACGTGCGGGTGCGGGCTGCACCGCTCCCCCGCGATCGAGTTGATCGCCTCGACGAACTCGGAGCCCATCTCGTACAGCCGCTTGTGCGCGAGCGCGACGACCTCGCTCTCGCGGACGCCCGGCTTGAGGAACTCGAAGATGTCCTGGTACACGCCGTCGACCATCGCGCAGGCCTGGGTGAGCAACGTGATCTCATCCTGGCTCTTGATCTCGCGGGCGAGCATCATCACCTGTTGCCCGTCGCGGACGTCGAGCCCCGCGCGCTGGAGCTCGAGGAACACCGTCGTCTCGGCAACGTCCACCCCGAGCGGCATGTCGGCCAGGCCGTCCTGTTTGAGCACCGAACGGAGCTCCTCGGCGGCCCGCCGCTGGAGCCCGACGGCCGGCGAGATGGCGCCCTGCAGGCCGGTGTTGCCGCCGACCGAGTTCGTCTCGTCGTACCACTGCGGGAGCTGCAGCCGGTGCGCCTTCGCCGCGGACCCGAAATCCCAGATCCGCGGCGGACTCGTTCGCGTGATCAGCGCGTAGCGCTCGCCCTTGTTGAACGCCCAGTACCCGATGTGGGTGCTCGTGGCATATCGGATGTTGCTGGTCTCGAACAGCAAGATCGCGCCGAGATCGGACGCTTCGAGCTGTTCGCGAACGCGAGCGAGCCGGTAGTCGCGGAGGCGTCCGAAGTCGACGCGGTTCTCCCAGTCGACCCCGTGCAGGCCCGGTGACGGGGTGGTCGCGACCGGGAACTCGTCCATGACCCTGCCCTCCGATCCGTCCGCGTTCGGCGGGGTGTTAAGGGTGAATGATATGCATACACCGTCGGCGGCTGCATCTCTGCCCGCCCGGGTGGTGCCGGTAGCGCTTCCGAGGCAACCTGTGTAGTGTCCCTGAACGGTGTGAGGGGCGCTCGGATCAGGCGTGTGTTCGAGAGCGGCCGGGGGAGGGACCTCGCGGGCCCCCGTCCTCGGCTGCGGCTCCGCGCCGGAGCGCGAACGATGCGCGGGGAC
>JBKPQU010000032.1:0-3853 GCA_046734255.1 Actinomycetota bacterium | reverse complement strand
CACCGAGGCGGCCAGGGCGCCGGGCAGGTCGTGCGCGGCCAGGCAGTGGTAGGCCAGGTCGGCCGCGGCCTGGTCGCCGGCGCCGGTCAGGCTGCGGGCGTACGCCGCGTGCAGCGAGACCCGCTCGCCGGGTAGCAGGTCGGCGTAGACGGCCTCCTGCATGAGCGCGTGGCGGAAGGCGTAGCGGCCGAGATCGTCGGGGACCAGTACCTGATGGGCGACTGCCTCGCGCAGGGCCGCGTCGTGCGCCTGGGCGGTCAGGCCGGAGGCGTCGCGCAGAAGCTCATCGTCGACCCGGCGCCCGGCCACCGAGGCGACCCGAGCCACGTGCTGGGCGTCCGGGGAGAGCTGCTCCAGCCGGGTGAGCAGGACGTCCGCCAGCGCGGCCGGAAGCTGGCTGAGCTCGCCCTCCCCCGCCTCGAGCAGCTCGGCGGCGAAGAACGCGTTGCCCTCGGACCGGGCGCGGATGCTGCGGACGACCGCCTCGGGCACCTCGGCGCCGAACAGCCGGCGAAGGTAGTCCCTGAGCTCGGTCTCGTCGAAGGGGCTCAGCTCGATCCGCTCGACCCCCGGCAGGCGCAGGAGTTCCGACAGGAGCGGGCGAAGGGGGTGACGGCGGTGCAGGTCGTCGGCGCGGTAGGAGGCGATCACGAGGAGGCGCTCGGAGCCCAGGCGGGCGAGCAGGAATCGGAGCAGGTCCCGGGTGGAGGCGTCGGCCCAGTGCAGGTCCTCGATCACGAGGAGGACAGGGCCGACCTCGCGGCCGAGTTCGGCGAGGATGCCCGCCACCGCGTCGAAGAGCGAGAGCCGCTCACCGGGGTCGGCGGCCTCGAGCCCGCCGGCGCTGTTCTGGGCCAGGCGGCCGAGAACGGGACGTTGCCCGGCCACCCGCAGGACGGTGGCCGCCGCCGCGTTCGCGGGCTCGCCGGCACCCGCCTCGGCGTCCCGCCGCGGCTGGGACAGCGCTTCGGTGAAGGGAAGGTAGGCCAGGCCGCCCGCGCCGAGGTCGACGCAACGGCCGACGAGGACCAGAACCCCCCGGTCGCGCGCCTGGCGGGCGAACTCGCTCAGCAGGCGGGTCTTGCCGACTCCGGCGTCCCCGGCGAGCAGGACGGCGCTGGGTTGAGCGTCGGACGCCGCGTCCAGCAGGACGCGCAGACGCTCGATCTCGGCGGCACGCCCCACGAACCCGACGTCGGGGCGGATCGGTGACACGAGGTCCATCGTGTCACCGACCACCGACACTCCTGCGGTACGCGTGGCCACGGCCGGGCGGGCGTCCCGGTGGCTCAGCAGCCGACCGGGGCACTGCCCTGCTGGTCCATCGCCCGGCGCGGGGCCGGCACGCGGACGGCGGTCACGGAGCGGTGGTGGCGGGGGCGTCGTGCCCACCGGCCCGAGCCCTGCCACGCCTTGGCCAACCGCTCGCGGCGGTAAGCCGTCTCCGCGGCCAACGCGTCCGGCCACGCTGCGGTGATAGCGCTGTACATGGTGGCTCCTTCTCGTTTCGTCGACCCTCTCGGTCGACCTGAGATGAGCTTCGTGCTGAGGTGGGGGGCCGGACATCGGGTGACTGCCTAGCCTTCGGCCGGCGGCCGCCGTCACCGGGGCCGAGGGCGCCTAAGGCCCCATCTAAGGGGGCCTTAGGCGCCCTCAGACGACCATGGGGAGCGCGTCTGAGCAGCTCAGACGGGGCGCAGCGTGGGCAGCCCCAGCCGCACCGGCCCCGGAGACCCATGCTCCCTGCCGGCCTGCGTCCGAGCCTCCGCGGAACCCTCCGCCCGGCGCTGCCAGGCGTCACCTGCCGGGGTCGGGCGGACGGCGAACGTCCCGCCGGTCTGGGCGGAGTCGGCGACCAGGTGGTGCGGCGCGCCGTGGGTGACCGCGACCGTGACCATGTCCCCGGGCCGGGGGCGGGGGCCGGTCGGGGGGAGCGCGAAGTGCACGAGCCTGTTGTCCCTCGCACGGCCCGACATCCGCCGGGTGGCGCCGTCCTTACGGCCCTCGCCCTCGGCGACCAGTACCTCGACTGCCCGGCCCTCCTGCGCCGCGTTCTCCCGCCAGGAGATCTCCTCCTGGAGCTCGACCAGGCGCCGGTACCGGTCGGCGACCACGTCCTTGGGCACCTGATCGGGCAGCTCCGCCGCGGGCGTGCCCGGCCGGGTGGAGTACTGGAAGGTGAACGCCTGCGCGAAGCGGGCCGCGGCGACGACGTCCAGGGTCGCCCGGAAGTCCTCCTCGGTCTCGCCAGGGAACCCGACGATCACGTCGGTGCTGATCGCGGCGTCCGGGATGGCCGCGCGCACCCGGTCGATGATCTCCAGGTAGCGCCGGGAGCGGTAGGAGCGGCGCATCGCCCGGAGGATGCGGTCCGAGCCGGACTGCAGCGGCATGTGCAGCTGGGGCATGACGTTCCAGGTCGAGGCCATCGCCTCGATCACGTCGTCGGTGAAGGCGGCCGGGTGGGGGCTGGTGAACCGCACGCGCTCCAGGCCGCCCACCTCACCGCAGGCGCGCAGCAGCGAGGCGAACGCCGTCCGCTCGCCGAACTCGACGCCGTAGGTGTTGACGTTCTGGCCGAGCAGCGTGACCTCGATCACTCCCTCACGGACCAGTGCCTCGATCTCGGCGAGGATCTGCCCGGGGCGGCGGTCGCGCTCCTGACCGCGCAGGCTGGGGACGATGCAGAACGTGCACGTGTTGTTGCACCCGACGCTGATAGACACCCATGCCGCGTAGGGGGACTCCCGGCGGGTGGGCAGCGTGGAGGGGAAGACCTCCAGCGACTCGAGGATCTCCACCTGGGCCGTGGCGTTGTGCCGGGCGCGCTCCAGCAGGACGGGCAGCGAGCCGAGGTTGTGGGTGCCGAAGACGACGTCGACCCATGGCGCCTTCCGCACGATCGTGTCGCGGTCCTTCTGCGCCAGGCAGCCGCCGACGGCGATCTGCATGCCGGGCCGGGCGGACTTGACCGGCGCCAGGTGGCCGAGGTTGCCGTAGAGCTTGTTGTCCGCGTTCTCCCTCACCGCGCAGGTGTTCAGCACGACGACATCGGCCTGCTCGCCGTCGCCGGCCCGGGCGTACCCGGCCTCCTCCAGCAGTCCGGCGAGGCGCTCGGAGTCGTGCACGTTCATCTGGCAGCCGAAGGTGCGCACCTCGTAGGTGCGTGGCTGCTGATCCGCGAACGCTGCCGACCTGGCCATGGCCTCACCAGGGTACGCACGCCCGCGAGATCAGCCGGGCAGGCCGCCCTCGAGGTCCCCGGGATCGTCCTCCCAGGTGAGGTCGAACGCCTCGCTCTGGGACTCGCGGACCACCTGGATGACGACGCTGGACGCGTACCCCTTGCGGGCGAGGATGCCCATCAGCCGGCGCGCCCGCCGTGCCGGGTCCATCTCGCTCATGCCGACGAGCCGGCGGCGGGCCAGGTCACGCGCAGCGGCGAGCTCCTGCTCGGGCCCGATCTCCTCGACGGCCTCCCGCACGGTCCCGGCGTCCACCCCGCGCCGCCGCAGCTCCTGGGCGAGCACCCGACGGCCGACGCCGCGGCCGGCGTGCCGGGACTGGACCCACTGCTTGGCCAGCGCCTCGTCGTCGATGAGCTGGAGTTCCTCGAAGCGCGTGAGCAGCTGCTCGGCAACGTCGCCGGTGACGCCGCGGCGAGCCATCGCGCCCGCGAGCTCCGAGCGGGTGCGCGCCGCCGTCGTGAGCTGTCGCAAGGCGATCGTGCGGGCGACGGTGTACGGATCGGCGTCCACCCTGCGCGGTGGATCGGCGGCGGTTCCCGGGGTGGGGCCCGCCTCCCCACCCCCGGATACGCCACGCCACGGCCGGCACATGGCCCGGCGGCCCG